>NZ_JBYCCV010000022.1:0-56826 GCF_057473825.1 Aliterella sp. E5.1 | reverse complement strand
AAGGGGGTAGGCGGAACTGCTATTTAAGTTGGGACTCGGAAAAGCAACTGATAGATTCCTTTAAAGAAAAAGCCCGTCGTGGTCAGATAGCAACAGCAATCCAAATCAAACTTGCCTATGAACAAAAGTGTGGCTTAACTGTCCATAAGACGACAATTTATCGGCTTCTAGAACGGCATCAATGGCGCAAGATTGTTCCTAGAGCTTCTCATCCCAAAAAAGAGCCTAGGGCTATAGATTCGTTTAAAAAAACTTTCCGCAGCTAATAGCGCAACTAAATCAAACTAGAAACCCCTCCGATACTAGACCTGTGGTCTTAATGGCAGGGGATGAAGGTCGGTTTGGTCGCATAGGAGAAGTCAAGGCTTGTTGGTGTCCAAGCGGTATACGCCCCATTGTACCCCAGCAGCAAGTCCGACAATATATTTATGCTTATGCCGCCGTCGCACCCCAATTAGGTCTAATGACCTGCTTAGTTTTACCCTACGCCAATACTAAAATGATGAATTTATTTTTGGCGCAAGTTTCTAGGGAATTTGCTGATTATTTTGTAATCTTACAATTAGATCGAGCTTCTTGGCATCGCTCTAATTGCTTAACGGTTCCAGAAAATATCCGGTTAATTTTTCAGCCCGCCTATAGTCCAGAGTTAATGCCCGTTGAGCATATCTGGGAAGATATTCGAGAAAACAACTTTTATAATCAAACATTTTCATCCCTTGAACAGGTAGAAGATGTACTTTGCCAAGGCTTACTTGAACTTTCTTCTAATAGTGAGCGCCTGCGTTCAATGACTTTCTTCCCTCATCTTCAAATACTACCTCTGACCGCAACTTAGTATAACTAAGCTTGTTTAAGTTGTTTGTACTGAGTGTCTTGTTTTGCTTGATGGCTGTGCCGCGTGCGCTTCCACTTTAAGCCCTTTTTTGCCACAAATGTCGCAAACGATCGGGGCTTAATTTTACACAACGCTCTGATGCTAACTTTTGGGCTAGTTGAATGCTGTTATAGGTGCGTTCTTCTTGCACTAAACACTGTTCTAGATATTGCAAATCGGCTTCTGACCATTTACGCTTTGCTCCTCGCCCTGGGGATTCCCACAGTCCGCCTAACCTCTCTGCTTGCCAGCGCCAAATTGTCCCTCTCACTGTATGCTCATGGCACTCAAAAATTTCTGCAATTGCCCGGCAATTCCACCCTTATGCGTTCAATCGCAGCATATGAGCGCGATCTCTTGTCCGATACGGTACACAAGTAGCTACCCGCAATTCTGATAACGTGCGCTCTTGTTCCTCTGTTAAAACTATCCGAATAGGAGCAGGCATGAGGAAAGTTTTCTCACTAGAGAAAATCAATCTCTTTTATCTTACATTTTATTGTAGCCACCTACTTGATAACTTGAGGTAAACCATTGCGGTTAACTTCAAATTGCAAAGTATTTCCTGAAGGCGTTGCTTCTAATTGATCTTGAACTTGGTCGGCATTGAGGATTTGAACTCCTTTTACTTGGGTAATAACATCTCCAGGACGTAAACCAGCACGCGCTACTGCCTAAATTTAGAAAAATGTTAAACTACCCCATCCTCTCTAAGTATTAAGTAGTCAATTAATTGAAGTTAATCTTTAGAAAGATGTAGCAAAAAAATATGTTCTTACACGCGATGGCAATTTGAAGGCGCTTGCTGCCACCTGCGATTTTATCGACCAAACGATCGGCAACGCTAAGGGCGCGAAACGTTAGCCCTAGCCAACGGCAAGGAATTTACTCAAACACTATTTGAACGCGAAATTTTTGGAGGTTGGCTCAAAAGTTATTTATCGGTTGCGTGGTTGAAATGGTGATTAAGTATTAGTTATTCACTACACCCAATCTTAGCGAACATAATGTTTGCGCTAATATCATTTAGGCATAATATCTCGTAAATAGCTATGTGGGAAGAACAAGCCTGGGAACTACTGGAAAAGTCCATCATTTACTATCAAGGGCGACCGATTGGTACGGTTGCTGCCCAAGATCCGGAGGTAAAAGCACTCAACTACGACCAGTGTTTTATCCGCGATTTTGTTCCTTCAGCTTTGGTGTTTCTCATGCATGGCAGAACGGAAATCGTGCGAAACTTTTTAATTGAAACACTGGCGATGCAAAGTCACGACAAGGGAATGGATTGCTTTGCACCAGGACCAGGTTTGATGCCTGCTAGTTTTAAAGTAGAACATAACGGTACGCAGGAATTTATAGAAGCTGATTTTGGCGAAAGCGCGATCGCTCGCGTTCCTCCGGTTGATTCCTGTCTGTGGTGGATTTTGCTATTACGAGCTTATGTCAAAGCTATAGGAGATATTGCCCTTGCCCATCAAGCGGATTTCCAAACGGGGATAAAACTGATTTTAGATTTGTGTCTAGTGCATCGGTTTTCTACGTATCCTACCCTCCCAGTCCTCGATGGGGCGTTTATGATTGACCGTCGCATGGGGGTTGGTGGGCATCCGTTAGAAATTCAAGTGCTATTCTATGCTGCTTTGCGGGCTGTAAAAGAATTGTTATTACCCCAAAATGGAGGCGATCGCATTCTTCAATCTGTTACCCAAAGATTGGGCGCTTTGAGATACCACATCCGTGAGTATTATTGGATAGATTTGCAGCGAGTCAATGAAATTTATCGCTTTAAAAATGACGAGTTTGGTAAAGAAGTTGCTAATAAATTCAATATCTATCCTGAATCAATACCCGCTTGGCTAACCGAGTGGTTGCCCGATAATGGTGGCTACTTAGCAGGAAATTTGGGACCAGGACACATGGATTTTCGCTTTTTTGCCTTGGGAAACTTAATGGCGATTTTAGTTTCTCCAGCAAGCCTTGAGGAATCTCAAAGCATTATGAATCTATTTGAAGAGCGCACCAAAGATTTGATTGGATATATGCCCTTAAAAATCTGCTTTCCTGCTGTAGAAGGTTTGGAGTGGCGGATCGTGACTGGCTCCGATCCCAAAAACTTTCCTTGGTCTTATCATAATGGTGGCAACTGGCCCGTTTTACTTTGGCTATTTGCTGCCGCCGCGCAAAAAACCGGGCGGCAAGAATTGGCTCAAAAAGTAATCGCTCTTGCCGAAACTCGTTTAATTGAGGATAAATTTCCTGAATATTATGACGGCAAGCAGGGGCGCTTGATTGGCAAAGAAGCCAGAAATTATCAAACTTGGACGATCTGTGGATTATTAGCTGCAAAAGAAATAATGAATAACCCAAAACATCTAAAGTTACTTAGTTTTGAAGAGGAAATTGAAAGTCCAGGTTGTGCGTAGTGGAGAGGGGAAGAAGAGCTACTCAAATGGCAATATATAAAATAAGTAAATGAACAACTCACTCGTCTAATTTAAAGCGATCGGTGCTGCATCAACACCCACGCTACGCCTAAAAATCTAGAGGTGTTTTAACTTGAAGGCGAGGAAGATGATTTAGAAAGGCTGCTCAGAGGGATTTATCTTAAATAGAAGGAGAGTCAAATGAAAGTTACAGATCCTGAAGTTAGAGATAGAGAACGAACTGGTGGGTCGGGAACGGGTATTGTAGTCGGTGTCTTATTAGTGATTTTAGGACTAATCGCTATTGCTCGACCTGTTTACGCAACGATCGCGTCTACTTTAGTATTTGGCTGGCTGTTCATTTTTGCCGGAATTGCTCAAATAGTCTACGCTTTTAGTTCGCGGGGAGCAGGTCAGGTTATATGGAAATTGCTGTTGGGTGTCCTCTATCTTGGTGCTGGCATTGTTGTTCTATCCAACGTCCTCTCAGGAGCGATCGCACTTACTTTAATACTAGGAATTACCATCTTTGTTCAAGGCGCAATTCAAGTAATTCTTGCCTTTGCGATCCGTCCCGATCGCAATTGGGCTTGGGTGTTAGTCAGTGCAATTTTAGGTATTATTTTAGGTATTTTCATTTGGTCTGAATGGCCCTTCAACGCTGATTGGCTGATTGGGCTTTGGGTGGGCATTAACCTGTTATTTGATGGTATTTGGATGATTACCTTATCTTCATTGCCACGTTTGCCCCAGCCCTGAATAGAGTCTGATTGCAGGTAAAGATTTTCATGAATGTTCAATAGTTGTATTCACGGAGTGCGTCAATGATTGGCTTTTTGATTTCTGTCGTTGTAATTGCGATTAGTCTATTAATCATCTCAAAGCTACCCATAGGGTTGAGGTTGATAATCCGTGGATTGCGCTGATTGCTGGGGCAATTATTGGTGCGTTCAATGGCTTCTGGAGTTTGTTTCCTAACTGGCTCAGAACAATAAATGCCGTTTTTAGTCTGGGGTTGATTCCCCTAATTGGCAGCATAATTGTTTTTGGTCTAGCAGCTTGGTTAGTTGAGGGATTTCGCTTGAGATGGGGAATTAGGAGCGCAATTTTGGGCGCGATCGCTCTTAGCATTGTCAACTCAATTCTGTTTTTCATTCTACGTCAGACAGGCTTGGTTGCTATCAAGTCATGCAGAGCGCGTGCGTTGCAAAGGGCTGTCCTCCCTTAAGAGCTAAGTTACTGGGATTCTTGCAAACATATTCCTACACCTACTGCCATTAAAATTGCCGAAATTACTAATACTTGGGTAATTTGTTCTCCTAGCAAGAGAACGGAAATTGCTGCCCCGATAAACGGCGATCGCGCGAAATAGGCTTCCGTTTGGGCTGCACCTAATTGGCGTAAGGCTTGAACAAAGCAGACCTAAGTTAATCCGGAGGAAATAAAACCAATTCCCAAGGCTGCAAGTAAAGTAGGTAAGAAAGAACAACCCCGCCACTTGTAATTGCTACTATTTTTAATGCAATACCAAAAACGATACTTCAGTACCGCCATAAAATGCCTCTAGCTGGCGGTTTCTTTGCTCGTCTACGGCTGTACCTGACCTCTAAATAATAAGTCCGCCTAAAAATTTATATATCAATTATTTGATGAGATTCTGATAAGTTTGAATGGTTATTTAATTACCAAAACAATGTCAGAATCATTATTTTCTGATGCCAAACAACGACTATCACAAGCTTTAAAATATATTTCAATTTCTGAAGATGCAATTGAACACTTAAAGTTTCCCAAAGCCAGCTTAACAGTATCAATTCCGGTCAGGATGGATAATGGCTCATTGCGAATTTTTCAAGGCTACCGCGTGCGCTACGACGACACTCGCGGACCAACAAAAGGAGGTATTCGGTTTCATCCCGACGTAACCTTAGAAGAAGTGCAATCCTTGGCATTTTGGATGACTTTCAAATGCGCCGTCCTCAACTTACCCTTTGGCGGTGCAAAAGGCGGGATCGCTCTCAATCCCAAAGAACTATCAAAAATGGAATTAGAACGTTTAAGTAGAGGGTATATAGATGCGATTGCCGATTTTATTGGTCCAGATGTCGATATTCCCGCTCCAGACGTTTATACGAACCCAATGATTATGGGCTGGATGATGGATCAATACAGCATTATTCGGCGGCAAATTACCCCAGCAGTGGTGACAGGCAAACCAGTCACCATGGGCGGCAGTTTGGGTAGAGATACCGCCACTGCTACCGGAGCCTATTTTGTGATTGACACCATCAAGGAACTGTTTCCCTCTGCTCCTCAAGATACTACTGTTGCCGTTCAAGGCTTTGGCAATGCCGGAGCGCACATTGCGGAATTATTGTTTAAAGCTGGTTATAAAGTAGTTGCTGTCAGCGATTCTCAGGGGGCAATTTATACTAAAAATGGGTTAGATATTCCTAGTATTAGACAATACAAAGAAGCCCATCGAGGCATGAAAGCAGTTTACTGTAGAGGCACAGTCTGCAACATTATTGACCATGAAGTTTTGAGCAATCAAGAACTTTTGATTTTAGATGTAGATATATTGATCCCCGCCGCCTTAGAAAATCAAATTACTGAAGCAAATGCTGATGATATCAAAGCAAAATTTATTTTTGAAGTTGCCAATGGTCCAATTAATTCCGCCGCAGACAAAATACTAGATGCCAAAGGAATTTATGTAGTTCCTGATATTTTAGTTAATGCTGGAGGCGTGACAGTCAGCTATTTTGAATGGGTACAAAATCGGAGCGGGCTTTATTGGACGCTAGCAGAAATTAACCAACGTTTAAAGCAAAAAATGGTGGAGGAAACAGAGCATATTTGGCAGATAGCTCAACAGCAGTCAATCTCTATGCGTACCGCCGCTTACGTGCATGGCTTACATCGGCTAGGGGAAGCTATCGATAGTAAAGGCACGAGAGATTATTATCTCAATGGCTAAGGACAATCTAATCGTTAGGATTGGGACTTAGTTCGCGTTCTGGTTCTAATTTCTCCATTATTTTGGTACTAAAATCTAAAAAGTCTTCCTCTTGCATAATTTGGTAGAGATTGACCTGTTCTTCCAGCAAGCAAGCATGACCGCTATAAGGCAAAACTACCATTTTGGCATCCAGCAAATTTTTGACTAAATATCTAGCTTCCATTACCGATGGCAATAATCGATCTAAGGCACTAGCAATTAGCAATACTGGCTGAGTAAGGCGACGCAACTGACCTTCATAAACATCAAACTCTCTAATTAGCGCCACCCGCCAAAGAACAGTCTCCGGCGGTACTAGGCGCATGGTTTTGAGCAAGTCGTGGCGGATATTGCGTTCGACTCGCCCCAAAGAAGCTAAAAATGGTACCAATCCTATGGCACTAAAGTTAAAAAAACAGGGCGGTACTAAGTAAATGAACTGGGATGCCCAATTTAGCCAAGGGCGACGATGAAAGGCCGAAGCTGGGTTAACTAAAATAATTCTGTTGAACAATTGGGGTGCTTTGAGGGCAACTTTTATTGCCAACGCGCCGCCAAAAGATTCGCCGCATAAATATACCAACCTATGAGGATTGATTTGAAGTTCGCCTTCAATCAAATTTACAACTTGGTCGCTCAAAACATCCCAGCTACTCAAATCGTTGGGTGGAATCATCAAACAGCGCACATCAAAAGCAACTTCCAAGCCAACAGTTTGCGTTCTTAGGAGTTGTCCTGTTCCATCCATCCCCGGCAAAAACACAAATAGCGGGTATTTTGGCTGTAGCCGTCTGGGAGTTAGAAAACAAGGCTGGCTTGTAAGTTCTGGCATTGACTTAAATTATTAAGATTTTAATTGATTTAACATTTCCAAGCGATGGACGTTTAAAAAGTATTTTTGATTTGTTAAATATGGGAACTAAGCTTTGACTATATCAGTAAGAGCCTTGACGTAAAAGTTCGACAATTTCTGCTTGACAACTATTAGTTATATCTGCTACTACAGTTTTTGCTTTCTTGCCTTGGTATTGTTGCCGCATCGACTTAGTAATTCGATAAGGACGACCAACTAAAACTGCCACACGACGATATATAACCAGTGGATGCCAACCATTTTGATTGAATAATGGCTCCGAAGGGTCAAATAAGCTCAGTAGTCGTAGGGGAACGGCAGAAGTTCTTGTTTCGTCTATCGAAGAAATCGCCACAGGTAAAATAATTAGATCTTTTACTGGTTTAACTGTATCGCTTCCTAGATCGGCACGTAATGCCAAATGAGC
Organism: Aliterella sp. E5.1; assembly: GCF_057473825.1. Taxonomy (NCBI): domain Bacteria; kingdom Bacillati; phylum Cyanobacteriota; class Cyanophyceae; order Chroococcidiopsidales; family Aliterellaceae; genus Aliterella; species Aliterella sp. E5.1. The sequence goes on along the minus strand of NZ_JBYCCV010000022.1, from coordinate 49,242 downwards.
AAATCCGCGTTGAAAGTCAGTAATACCATTTGGCTCAGTAAAATGTACCATTGGTTTTGTCCCTTCAGGAAATACCCCCACAGCTTGATTTGCCTGCAATAGCTGCAAAGCTTGTTGAAAAAATCCCTGCTGGCTGGAGGGAGCCGCTTCTAAGGGAAAACATCCGAGTCCAGTAACAATTTCTCGCATTACTGGTACTTGTCCCATGTAATGATGACAAGCAAAGCGAATTGGTCTTTCTATTGCTGCTATTAAAACTGGTGCATCCATGAAGCTGCGATGATTGCTTACTACTAACACTGGGCTACTTTGAGGAATGCGATCTTCGTAGTAACGAAATATTTTTGTACCTGTAGCCGTTAAAAAACTATCAGAAATCTGTTGAGGTCTATTACGTGCATTGTTCATGCGTTGCAGATATTTATTATAAAATTATTTATGCAGTCACTTATCTAGCTTAAACATCCAACCAGTAGCAGATGCTAAGTGCTTAAAATTTTGTTGATATACACATTTTTAATCAAGAATTATAAATTTCATATTTTTTAATATTATCAATAAAAGTGTCTTAAGGTACAAAAGGCTCCGTTGCCGCTATTGTAGAAGTTGTCAATCGATTTGATTATATAATTTCATAAATAATCTTTACAAAAGGCAAGAGAAATACATATACACATATTCTGATATATGATATGTACAAGTTTTTAAAAAAATATTAAAATTACATGGATTTTTCTAGTCAAAGGCAAGAAACCTTTGCGGTCACAACACCACTTTATTATGTAAACGACTTGCCCCATGTAGGCAGCGCGTACCCAACGATCGCCGCCGATATATTGGCGCGGTTTGAAAGAATGCGCGGAAAGTCCGTACTGTTTGTTACAGGTACTGATGAACACGGACAAAAAATTCAACGTGCAGCCGAGAGCAAACACAAGTCACCGCAAGTATACTCCGATGAAATTTCTAGTACCTTTGTGGCGCTATGGCAGCAGCTAAATATCCAGTACGATCGCTTTAGTCGGACGACTGCGCCCAATCACGAAGCAATTGTTAATGAATTTTTTGGGCGGGTGTGGAAAAAAGGTGATATTTATAAAAGTCAGCAAAAAGGTTGGTATTGCGTTGCTTGCGAAGAATTTAAGGAAGAACGCGAGCTTCTAAGCGACTTTTTTTGCAGCATTCATACTAACAAGCAAGCTGAGTGGAGAGACGAAGAAAATTACTTTTTTCGGTTGTCGAGCTACCAAAGCCAACTTGAAGCATTTTATCAAGCACACCCCCACTTCATTGCGCCTCAAAGCCGCCGCAATGAAGTTTTAAACTTTGCCGCTCAAGGATTGCAAGATTTTTCAATTTCGCGGGTGAATTTAGATTGGGGTTTTCCCGTCCCAATCGATTCTAGTCATACATTGTATGTTTGGTTCGATGCTTTGCTCGGATACATTACAGCTTTACTTGAACCTGGCGAGGAACCAACTCTAGAAAATGCTTTGGCTAAGTGGTGGCCCATAAACTTACATTTAATTGGTAAGGATATATTGCGCTTTCATGCCATATATTGGCCAGCAATGCTGATGTCCGCAGAATTAGAGCTACCTAAATTGGTATTTGGGCATGGGTTTTTGACCAAAGACAACCAAAAAATGGGCAAAAGTCTAGGAAATACTCTAGATCCTGTTGCTTTGGTACAGCAGTATGGCTCCGATGCTGTTCGTTACTACTTTATCAAAGCAATTGAATTCGGTAGAGATGGAGACTTTAGTCAAACTCGGTTTGTTGATACGCTGAATGCAGACCTAGCTGGTAATTTAGGAAATTTGCTAAATCGTACTTTAAAAATGGCACTGAAGTACGGTTATATTAATGTGCCGAATCTTACTGTTGAAGATATTGCTGATGATAATCCTTTAAAAATCGCTGGTGTGGCTTTAGGAGCAGAAGTTGCCACAGCTTTTGAAAATTTGGCTTTTAGTCAAGCTTGCGAACTAATATTAAACTTAGCTAGAACTGGTAACAAGTTTATCGATGACCAAAAGCCCTGGACTTTGTACAAAGAAGGCAAATACCAGAAATTAGAACAGGTGCTATATTCTGTTTTAGAGTCAGTAAGATTAGCTGCTTATTTACTATCGCCAGTTATTCCTAATATTGCTAACGATATTTATCAGCAACTAGGCTTTGCTACAAATTTTAACTCTAAAAATGACATTTTTGATACGGCACCATTTTCTATCCATGCTAATTGGGGAATAATAAGTAGCAAGCAACAATTGGGCGATCCCCACCCTGTGTTTCAAAGCTTAGAAGTAAATTAAGTAGCTTGGTATCCAGCATACTTTTCAATTTAATTTATTTTCTGTAATGTACCTTTGTAGGCATTTAATCTGTCAAATTAGACAAATAAAATAATAGTATAAATACAAAACTTTTTTGATAAAACTGAGGCATAAAATAATGTTAAATAACTTTGATAAAAGTCCAATTTTTACACCAGAACAAGTTTTAGAAAATAGAGGACGGGTAGCTATTTTTATTGATGGATCGAATCTGTTTTACGCCGCATTGCAATTAGGAATAGAGATTGACTATACAAAACTATTGTGTCGGCTAACGGGCGGTTCGAGGCTGCTGCGTTCGTTTTTTTATACGGGTGTAGATAGAACTAACGAAAAACAACAAGGATTTTTGTTATGGATGCGTCGCAATGGTTATCGAGTAATCGCTAAAGATTTGGTACAGCTACCAGATGGTTCAAAAAAAGCCAACTTAGATGTCGAAATTGCTGTAGATATGATGGCGCTGGTAGATTCTTACGATACCGCTGTATTGGTTAGTGGTGATGGAGACTTGGCTTATGCAGTCAATGCGGTGAGCTATCATGGCGTGCGTGTAGAAGTAGTTAGTCTCAGAGCAATGACCAGTGATAGCTTAATTAACGTTAGCGATCGCTACATTGACCTAGAACAAATTAAAGAAGACATCCAAAAGACATCCCGTTCTACTTATACCTATCGTCCCTTAGCCAGTTTGGGATTAATGGAACAGCCAGAAGATGGCACTTTAGATGCGATCAAATCGTCCGAAGACTAGAGCTTCAGAGCAGACAAATGTAAAGATGGAAGTATGAACTTTAACTATCATTTTCCATCAGTTAAATGGCGAATCTTAGCTACGTCTGTAATTGGCGTAGGATTGCTGTTAGGGGTATTTGGCTGCATGGGGCAAAATCCAGTAATAGAGGCATCGCCAAACATCTCTCCATCCCCCGCAACTCAAAACGAACTCACGTTTAATGATGTCACTTTAGAGCAAGCAGACGAACAAGGACGACCAGTTTGGAAAGTCCAAGGAAAACAAGCAAGTTATAGTCGGGAGCAAAAAGTTGCTCAAGTTCAAAAGCCATCAGGCGAACTGTTTATTGAGGGCAAAGTAGTATACAAAATTAGCGCTCAACAAGCCCAAATAGAACAAAATGGCAAACAGTTGTTTTTGAAAGGTCAAATTGTTGCCACTGATACGGTGAATGGCGTAGTATTGCGCGGAAATGAGTTGGAATGGCGACCTAAAGAAGATTTGCTAATTGTCCGCAAGCAAATTAGAGGAACTTATCAGCAAGTCCAAGCTGTAGCAGAGGAAGCGAGAGTAAATAGCCGTTCGGCGCGAGTTGATTTGCAGGGTAAAGTAGTAGCTCAAGCTACCGATCCCGCCTTGCAGATGCGGACTAGCCATTTAATTTGGGAAGTTAAAAAACAAACATTAATCGGCGATCGCCCCATTGAAATCGATCGCTATAAAGGTAAAGTAATTAGCGATCGCGCTACAGCAAACGGCGCGAATGTCAATTTAAAAACTAAAATCCTCACACTCCAACCTAACGCTCAAATAGTAGCCACAGAACCACCCGTACAAATAGCCAGCAACTCTTTAACTTGGAACCTAAACGCCGAAGTTGTTACCGCCAATCAGCCAGTAAAAATAGTTCATCGCCAACAGCAAGTAACTGCAACGGCTAACCAAGGGCGAATGAATTTAGGCAATAAAATTGCTTACTTGACGGGCAATGTGTCCGCTATAGGGCAGCGTCGTCAATCGCTCAATGCTCAAAAACTAACTTGGTATTTGCCCACGCAGTTAGTAGAAGCAGAAGGAAGCGTTGTTTATCGTCAAGCCGAGCCTCCCGTCAGTTTTACCGGACAAAAAGCTGTAGGCAAGTTGCAAGAGCAAAATATTACAGTTAGTGGCGGTAGAGTAGTTACTAAATTTATTTCTTAGCCTTTATACATAATTTCGTTACGCCTAACTGCGCCTAACGGCTGCGAATTGCGCTCTTGGAGGCGGGGGGTAAGAGCCGCCGGGAGAATTGGGGCAACTTGCAATTGCTGCAACAAACTTTGCAATAGCCGATCTTGTTCGTTGCGGAAACGTTCGATTGCCGAGCCACGGTTAATAATTGCAAACCAAACCAAACCGCGATCGCGAGTTGGCATTACTCCTGCTAAAGCACTGACCTCGTTGAGTGTACCCGTTTTAATTACCGTATTTAAGGGAATTTGCCGAGTTAGCAAAGTACCCCGGCGATCGCGTCCCGATACTGGAAACAAGTCTGCTACTGTTAGCTGGTAAGGCGACAACTGCTTTTGAATTGTCATCAACATCGCACACGCTGCTCTAGGTGAAATGCGATTTTGTACTCCCAAGCCCGAACCATTAACTAACTGAATTTCCGCTAATGGTACGTTAGCTACCCTTGCTGCTTTTTGTTGGACGACTTGCGCTCCTCCCAGCAAATAAGCCAACATTTCTGCCATTTCATTATTGCTATACACGTTCATCTCTTTGAGAATTTGTGAGAGCGGCAAAGATCGATGGCGTACTAGCAATATTTGCTTGGGGTTAATTACTTTTCCTACCTGCACCGTCCCCGAAATAGTAATTTGAGGGCGAGGAGTTCCGCCTGGTAGCGTTAAGTATTGATTTTCGACTGTATTTGACCAAGTACCTGCATTGAAGGCTTGCTTCAACAACTGACCAGACGCTACAGGATTGAAGTTGTAATTCATGGCAAAAGTACCCGCAATTATCAAGTTTCCCTGGACGCGATCGATCCCCATTGACTGGAGAGTATTGCCAAGGGCGATCGCTTCTTCCCACACAAATAATGGATCTCCATTACCTTGAACAATTAAATCCCCTTGTAATACGCCATTAGAAATCGTCCCAGTGGTACTAACAGTAGTATCGAATTGATAGTTTGCCCCCCAAGTGCTTAAAGCAGCTAAAGAAGTAGCAACTTTGGTTAAAGAAGCCGCAGGTAAAGGCACTGTCCCTTGATGATTGGCAAGTAGTACGGGTCCTGATTGAACCCATACGCCCTGTTCGGCGGTCGTGCCAAGGGTCTGAAGCGACTTCACGTACTGCTCTACCGTCGCGGCGGTAACCGGGGAAGGATCAGGCGCTAAAACCAAACTAGGGCTGCTTTGTTGTGCCAAAACTTCTAATGGATCGACGGTAGCAACTTTTACCCCAGCCCGATCTAGCCATAAAGAAAATAATCCCGATCCAAATAATTGCAGCATTAAAATATTTGCCTATTTATACTTTCGTAAGTTGTGAAGGAGCGTCCTTAATATGGATTAATGTACCGTTTAGCTCAGTTTATTTGCCAAATAGTTTTCCACTGTCTCATTAAATAACAGTAAGATTGCAAGTTAAGTGGAAAGCATCTGTTAAAATTTTGAAGGTTTCTAGAAATTTAATCAATGGGAGCTACTCGCGCACGGATCGCAATTGATGCCATGGGTGGGGATCATGCCCCCGCCGCAATTATTACAGGGGCGCTGCGAGCAAGGGAAGAATTGGATGTAGAAATTTTGTTGGTGGGCGACCCCCAGCAAATTAAAGCTCACCTCCCGCAGCAAACTAATTTTGGGCAATTAGAGATTGTTCCGGCGGAAGGAACAATCGAAATGCATGAGGAGCCTTTAAGCGGAATCAAACGCAAACCCAAGGCTTCAATCAACGTCGCAATGGATTTGGTCAAGCAGCAACGAGCCGACGCGGTGGTTTCCGCCGGACACTCTGGGGCAGCTATGGCAGCCGGATTGCTGCGCTTAGGACGATTGAAAGGTATTGACCGCCCAGCTATTGGCGCGGTGCTTCCAACAATTGCCAGTAAGCCAGTAATCATTTTGGATGTAGGGGCAAATGTAGACTGTCGCCCGAAATTTTTGGAGCAGTTTGCACTGATGGGTTCGGTTTATAGCCAGTATGTACTGGGCGTTGACGATCCCCAAGTCGGGCTATTAAATATCGGGGAAGAATCTTGTAAGGGTAATGACTTAGCACTGCGTACCTACGAATTGCTAGAAAAAAACTCGCGTCTTTCCTTTATTGGCAATGCAGAAGGACGTGACGTACTCTCCGGGCGTTTTGATGTCATTGTTTGCGACGGATTTACAGGCAACGTGCTACTAAAATTTGCTGAAGCTGTAGGTGAAGTAATGCTGCAAATTTTGCGCGAAGAACTACCCCAAGGGTTGCGCGGGCAAATCGGGACAGCCGTTTTAAAACCCAATTTATTGCGGATCAAACAGCGCGTAGACCATGCCGAACACGGGGGTGGGCTGTTGCTTGGAGTTGCGGGAATTTGTATTATCAGCCACGGTAGTTCGCAAGCGCCGTCGGTTTTTAATGCCATTCGCCTAGCAAAAGAAGCGATCGATCACCAAGTTTTAGAACATATTTCGTCCCAAAATGGTAGCAAAAAGCAATCAGCAATTAGCAGTAGTGAAGCGAATAGTGATGAGTAAGGCATAAACCAAATTTATCCTCTTAGATACAGTTCGCATCTCACCATTGGAGAATAATTTTGCAAAATTTAGGCGTAGCAATTACAGGGAGCGGCTCGGCAATGCCTGCAAGCTGCTTGGATAACGAAGCTCTCAGCAAGTTAGTTGACACCTCTGATGAATGGATAGCCTCGCGCACGGGAATTCGCCAAAGGAGACTTGCGACTTCTTCCCAATCGGTTAGTGAAATTGCTTCTACTGCGGCAACGCGCGCGATCGCTATGGCGGGAATTTTTCCCCTAGATGTCGATTTAATTATTTTGGCAACTTCCACGGCGGACGACTTATTTGGCAGCGCCTGTCAAATTCAAACTCAAATTGGCGCAACCAATGCAGTAGCTTTTGACTTGACGGCGGCTTGCTCTGGTTTTGTTTTTGGGCTAGTTACGGCGGCTCAGTACATTAGGACGGGAGTTTATCAAAACGTCGTCTTAATTGGCGGAGATATTTTGTCGCGCTGGATCAATTGGCAAGACCGCAGCACTTGCGTTTTATTTGGCGATGGTGCGGGGGCGGTAGTTATGCAGGCAAAGGAAAGCGACTTCTTGCTGGGGTTTGAAATCAAAAGCGACGGTACGCAAAATAACTGTCTAAATTTGTCCTACAGCCCCGAATCTCAAGCTTTAACGTCTGGTTTTGAGGTCGGCAAGGGCAACTTTAAGCCAATTACGATGAATGGCAAAGAAGTGTATCGCTTCGCCGTCCAGCGCGTTCCAGAGGTGATTGATAAAGCTTTATTTCGAGCTAATATCACTACCGACCAAGTAGATTGGTTGATATTGCATCAAGCAAATCAACGTATTCTTGACGCTGTTGCTCAAAGGTTAAATATTCCCAGCCACAAAGTCATCAGCAATCTTGCTAATTACGGCAATACTTCTGCTGCGTCTATTCCCATAGCTTTAGATGAAGCCGTGCGGGCTGGGCAAATTAAAACTGGGGATACTATTGTGACTTCTGGTTTTGGCGCTGGTTTAACTTGGGGCGCGGCGATTTTTAAGTGGGGTTGACTTAAGTATTTTTTATAAAACTTACAATTTTTCAAATGACTAAAACGGCGTGGGTATTTTCGGGGCAAGGTTCGCAAGCTATAGGAATGGGCAGCGATTTATTAACGTCTTCTACTGCTGCATCGGCATTTGCCCAAGCAGAGGAGATTTTGGGTTGGTCTGTACCAGAAATTTGTCAGCATCCAGAAGACAAAATATCGCGCACGTTGTATACCCAGCCTAGTTTGTATGTCATAGAAAGCATTTTAGCGGACGCTTTAAAATTGCGCGACTTGACCCCGGCTTTAGTAGCAGGTCATAGCTTGGGCGAATATACAGCCCTTTATGCTGCGGGGGTCTTTGATTGGGCGACGGGACTACGTCTAGTCAAGGCTAGATCCGAACTAATGGATAGCTCGGCTGGTGGCAAAATGGTGGCAATAATTGGCTTTGACCGCGAACAGTTGCTTCAGCAAATAGCTCAAACTGCGGATGTAGTTTTAGCCAATGATAATAGCTCGGCTCAGGTAGTGATTTCTGGGACTCCTGAAGCGGTGGAGGCGGTGCTATCTCACATTAAAGTCAAACGCGCCGTTCCCCTAAATGTATCTGGAGCATTCCACTCCCCATTGATGGCAGAGGCAGCTAGTCAATTTCAAGAAATACTAGCACCCATACAATTTAACAGCGCCACAATCCCCGTAATGTCTAATGTAGACCCCACACCTTCTACGGAGGCGGAGATTTTAAAAGAGCGCTTAATTCGGCAAATGACGGGTTCTGTACGCTGGCGAGAAATTTCTGAGCAATTGCTTAGTGAAGGGATAGAGAAAGTTGTAGAAATTGGACCTGGTACAGTCTTAACTGGTCTAATCAAACGTACCTGCCCGACCTTAAAGTTGGAAAATATTAGCAGTGCCGAGATGGTACTCAATGCCCAGTAGTAATCTCTCTCGTCTTTAGAAATGGGTAGAAGCCGCGAACCATCAATTAGTCTGTTACTTTATCACCTGTTTAAGTGGTCAATTGTCAGCCCCACACTGCACCTTTATTTGCGAGGGCGAGTATATGGCTCAGAAAACGTGCCTAAGCGCGGTTCCTTGGTAGTTGTCAGCAATCATGCCAGCTACTTTGACCCTCCCTTACTTTCTTGCGCTGTAGGTCGCCCCGTGGCTTACATGGCAAAAGAAGAACTATTTGATATTCCAGTTTTGGGCAAAGCCATAAAATTATACGGCGCTTACCCTGTAAGTCGGGGAGCAAGCGATCGCAGTGCTATTCGTTCGGCGCTACAATCTTTGGAAAATGGCTGGGCTACAGGAGTTTTTTTAGAAGGTACTCGCACCCCTGATGGCAAAATTAACGAGCCCAAAATTGGTGCAGCTTTAATTGCAGCCAAAGCCCAAGCCCCTATATTACCCGTTAGTTTGTGGGGAACTCAAGGAGTTTTGATCGCAGGTTCGGCAATGCCTCGCCCGGTTCCGATTACGATCAGAATTGGTAAAGTGATTGCGCCCCCCACTTCTACAAATCGCCAACAATTGCAAGCTACTACCCAGGAATGCGCGGACGCAATTAAAGCACTTCATGAAATGGGACGCTAGTTAGGTTGAGTTAAAAGATATACCGAATGAGAGTAGACTTTGCACTGACTTATTTGTAGTCTTTATTTTGAATTTGATCCGCCACAAAGCTGAGAGAAAGAGTTTTAAATTGGGTGCAAACATGAATGAAGTATCTACTAAAGATTTTTGGGAAAAATTAAATAATTTATTTTTAGTTCGTTTTTTATTATTTTTTCTTTCTGGTTGGGCTTTAGTAACTCTTTTAGCTTACTTTGAAACAGTAATTGTTATTTTTACATCGGCGGCAATTTTAGCGTTTTTACTAAGCTATCCTGTACGCTGGTTACGGCGTTTTTTGCCTCACGGTTTGGCGGTTAGTGTAGTTTTTATATCTAGTATTTTGCTGCTTGTTGGTCTTACTGCTACTGTAGGGTTAGCTATTTTATATCAAGGACAGCAGTTAGTTGATAGTGTAACTGCCTTTATAAATTCTTTAGCACCTTTAGTTGGACAAGCAGAAGCTTTTTTACGCGATCGCAATTTGCAAGTAAATTTAACTGGAATTGAGGAGCAATTGCGCAATCAAGCATTAGGATTAATTGGTTCTAGCTTGGCTACTTTACAAGTATTCTTTGCTAACTTGGTAACTTTGCTTTTAATTGCTGTAGTTGCTTTATTTATGTTGCTAGATGGAGAAAGATTGTGGAACTTGGCTCTAAAAGCTGTTCCTAGACAACTACGCAATCGTTTTACAACCGTTGTTAAGCGCAAGTTCTTAGGCTTTTTTAAAGGACAAGTGCTGTTAATGCTATTTTTAACTACCTCTAGCTTTTTAGTATTTTTATTACTAAGAGTACCTTTTCCTTTAGTATTAGCCCTAATAGTTGCTATTTTTGATGCAATTCCCGGAATTGGGGCAACTTTGGGAGTTAGTGTAATTACGTTAATTGTCTTATCTCAAAATGTCTTTCTAGCTGCAAAAGTTTTGATTGCTTGTATTGTCTTACAACAAATTCAAGATAATTTAATTTCACCTAGAGTTATGCAGGATTCGTTAAATCTCAACCCGGTAGTTGTATTTTTTGCCTTATTAGTGGGAGCAAAAATAGCTGGATTGCTAGGAGTATTTATTTCTATCCCAATTGCCGGAGTCCTCGTAACTTTGTTTGAAATTGATGAAATGAAAGCAGAAGCCTAAGCACTCAAATAATTTAATATATATAAGTCGAGTGAACTTAAAGATCGAGATATGGCAGAACTGAGAGCAGAATTAGCAGAAAACCTAGACCAAGCAGAATGGGAATGGCTAATTCCTCACGTCAAGCGCGACAGTGTACTCGTAGTAGCAAAAGAACTAAATTTAGTAGAGGCGGGAATAGCGATCGCTAGTGATGACCTAACATCTGTACAACACTGGATTAGCGAACAATTAATTCAAAAACCCTCCGAAACTCAGTTAAGTAATTGGAATAGCAGTCTCCAAAAGCGTTTTAATACTCTCATCGTCCAACCCTATGTTCTCATCCAAGAACTATAACCGCCGCTATTTTGAGCCTTTAGCTAAGGTCGATCCGGTATGACCCGTAATTACCCACAATACCGCCCTCACCCCGTCACGCAGGGCTTTTTTGCGGGTTTCATGGGCTTTTTGGGTTGGTACTACTACTGGTTGCAAATCAATACCCCGGCTACCTAAAACAATTTCGCCCACAAGCTGAGCGCGGCGCATATGGTAGTCAGCAGTAACTAAATACAGTCTCTTAATTCCGCGCGCTTGAAAGTCATCTACAAGCGTTGTGAAATTAGTTACCGTATCTTCCGCTTGATAATCTAAGTGCAGGCGTTGGGGATTAATCCCAGCTTTGGCAAATACTCGCGTCACGTAGTTTTCATTAGTGCTACCAGAGGAAACCCAAATAGGTAAATCTGGATGCTGAAGTGCCAGTTTAGCCGCCACTCTTTCGCGCTCTAAGTTAGAAGATGAGCCACCCAAAACCAAGACAGCTTGAGGAGTTTCTAAGCTTCTAACTTGCTTATAGCCTATCCATAGTAAAACTGGTAGAGCAAGCGTGAATAAAAACTTTACAAACTTGCTCTTAAACTGTCTTTTTTTAACTAACTTGTGATTGTGCCTGCTTTTTAACATAACCTCGCGCTCTAGCACGACGATCTAGATTAGCAGGCAATGGACGGGACTGGCGCGTCTCGAACGCGCGACCTAGCGCTTCAGATTTGTGCAAGTTTCCTTACTCTCTGGACTATATCTTCACCATAGGTTAAAACCTTTAGGTGGCAACCGTTTAGTCTCTACACCTTCCTAAACTAAATTCTGTACTTTGTTTGACAAAATTAACTCTAGGCTTGGCTCGGTATTCCCATGAAGTGCAAACATTGCTTACTCACTTTTTAGGGTTCACCGACTTTGATCGCATTCATTCCTAGAGTTTCCTCTAAGATGCCCGATTTTTCAGGAGGCGCTCGCTCTATCCAACTGAGCTACAGCCCCAATTATCAAACAGTTATTATCCTAGCATCACTAAGTTAACAATTTAAGTTTTAACTAGATATCCAAGCGCCTTCCCAACCGCCGCCACCTGTTTCTAATCCACATAGGGAGCTTTGCGCTTCCAAAATTAAGCTAGATTTTCCTTTATTTCGCGTTGACAATTTTAGGCTTAATTGTCCCCGCATCGTGTCTTTACAAACAAACATCAACCCATTTTCTGTCGGCGCACGTAAGGGAGTACCAGGCAAATCGGTTGTCCCCACTAAAGTAATTTCGTACTCTAAATTTGTTGCTTGCATCTCCCACCTACCCCAAGGCTGAATACTCCAGGTGACTTTGGCATTCCAAGGGACAAACTCATAAAACTTACCTTGGTAATGCACTCCAATCATGGCTACTGATTCCATCCACCACAACACGCCGCGCCTACCACCGCCAGCCGTTAAAGCTAAGTCGGTTTCGCCATCGAAACTATTGCAATTGAGCCAAAACCACTTTTGCGGAAAAGCACCCCCCCAATTTTTTTCACTATAAGCTGGAGCATTAGTAAATTCGTAGCGTTTGCCATTCCACTCAATCGAGCCTGTTGCCAAGCCGTGAGCCATCAAAATTTGCCATCCTGGTTCAAAAATTGGCAAAAATGAGATTAACCCTGCCGTTGATTGTTGCGGCGCGTTAGCGTCTCCCCAGCCATAAATAGGCTCAATTTTATACTGCCAACGACAAGTATTATTACTGCCTGGATCTTTGATTGTGCCTTGATTCCAAGTAGCTGAAGCTTGATAGCCTTCTTGAACGTAATAGTCAAATTCTGCGGGTAACAACCACATTGGTTGAGTTGATAAATTAGTTTTGCCCCAGTGACCCAATTCTAGGCGATCGCGATGAGCAAAAAAGCGTGTAACATCGGGGAAAGTCCGCCATATATACTCATCATCAATTCCTAAAACCTGCGCCGCGCCGCCACTATGAGGTTTACCACCTTTGGGGTCTTCGATAGAGTACATGAACGCAAAAGTTTGGTTAATTTCTGGCAAAGTAACGCGATAGTACCAGCCTTCAAAGAAACGGCGGGGGCTTCCATCCCATTGATAGCCACTATGAGGAGTTTGTTGGAGCAATTTGTTGGGAATACTAAACATGAAAACTTAATTAGCTGCTCTTTTTAGTATGAGCGATCGCTATGGGTCTGATCTCAATTAGTTAAGCCAAAAACTTTAGCAAATCCACCTAACACCGCCAAAATTAACCCAATAATTACACCTGTGTTGATAAATTCTTTGGTATCAAGTCGTTTAGTTATTCCTTCAACTTTCTCCGCTAATACTCCAATTTTTACCTGTAAATCGGTGATGTCTTCGCCAATTTTGTCAGTCTACTAACTTTTTTATACATTAGCTTGCTAACAATTGGCGCATTTACTAGAGTAGCAACCTTGAGATCGCTAGTCTTTTATACAATACGTTATATTTCTATTGGCGATTTTTTGGCTATTAATGAGTCATTACTTTAGTAGTAATCTAACTATCCCTTTATGGATGCAACGCGCTGCATGATTTTGGTTGCTAAGTCTACCCAAGACTACCAAGCTTTTCGGATTAGTCCAGGCGATACTAATAAGTTAGCAATTGTCTTTGATAGTGATACAGCTAATGTTTCTTTAACGGTTTGTGTAGAAATCTTTGATGTAGGTGGTAAAACTCCGTCAAATCACCATCAAACTGCTGTAGAAATGTTTTTTATTTTGCACGGTGAAGGTAAAGCAACTTGTGATGGTAAAACCGTTGCAATTAAAGCTGGAGACAGCCTTCTAGTACCGCCTACAGGGACTCATGTAATAGAAAATACTGGAAATACTCGCTTATATGCTTTGTGTATTATGGTTCCCAATGAAGATTTTACCGAACTTATCCGTAGTGGCATACCTGTAGATTTAGATGAGGAAGATCTAGCTGTATTATGTCGCAATGCTCAATTAATTCCAGCTTGAGTTGTGAAAGGTATTTTTTATAAATATCAAAATAAAAGAATTTAATATGTCTAAATAAGAATTTCCTGAACTCGTTAAAAATACTTATTATAAATCGCTAAAAGTCTTATCGATCGCTAGTACGCTCTTTGTAGTAATAACTATAATTTTGTCTATATTTGATTCTCGAATTGCCTCTATAGCCATCTTTACTATATTTTTGCTCAGCTATCTTTATAGGACTTGGAACTTACCGTTATTTACTTTAGTACAACTTTTGAAGATGACAGTTTAACTAGGGTGCATCTTAATAATTATATGAAAATTAATAGAGCCTATGAATGGTACTTCCTGTACCCAATACAAGTGCTTTTTGACTAGCTACTACTCAGCGCATTTAATTTGGAAGACGATATAAATAGAGTTGAGACACTAATGAAAAATAAGAAACTTAATGAAATAAATCAGATAAGGAAAAATAAATTACTAAATGTAACATAACAAAAAAGCAGAAACCCACGTTTCTGCCCTTGCCTAGGTGAAAGTATTAACTAAACTACTAATTAGTATCTGGTGGTTGTGGTCCGATTTACTGTACTTGGATCTTCATACTCAACGGTTTTTGGCTTGCGGAATAAATTTGCTAGACCAATTAAACCTAGTAGTCCTAACCAACCCCAGTTGTTATTGTCGTTTCTGGTTTCTTGAAAAGGGGTAGTGTCAACAGTAGGCGCGTTAGATTCGGGGCTAGTTTGAGTTGTAGTAGGAGCGGTAGAATCAGTTTGAGCCGAAACAGGCAGAGATAAGGGCATTACAGCTAAACTTGCAGCTAGAACACCAGCACCAGCGATCGCAGACAATTTAGAATTTTTCATGATATTTCCTCTTTATGCTTAATACTTTTGCTGTTTGTAAGTTAATTATTTTCTACAAAAATTACACTCGAATTAGCAAACAACTTTCAAAGACAAATTTATCTAGGTTTCAAGCAAATAGAATCAACCTTTAGAATAAACTTTATTTATCTTCAAGTCTTCCTATAGAAGTAGAACAGTTTTGAAACGATTTCCCAGCAACAGTTTAATATTTTTGAAAGCAGAAATATACCAAACCTCTTGCAAAAGCTGGAAATGTTTATTAATTTATAAAAAAATCATCCTAGCCCGCCTAGGGTTAAAACCCCAGGCTAATGGCTAAAGTCGGCTTCAGCCAACTAAAGAAAAAAGTTTTTTAGACTGAGGTTTAAGTTTTAGAAAATAAAAATAGGAGGCGCAAAAGCTCCCCCTATAAGCAAAAAAAGTTATTAGCGATCGCCCCACCTTAAATAAAGCAGGGCGATCGCACGGATTTACTGCACGGAAAGCAGTTCTTTATCTGATACAGCATTCGGATTCGCTTCAGGCATATCAGCTTCCGATGGCGGTACTACT
This sequence comes from Aliterella sp. E5.1, assembly GCF_057473825.1. Lineage (NCBI taxonomy): Bacteria > Bacillati > Cyanobacteriota > Cyanophyceae > Chroococcidiopsidales > Aliterellaceae > Aliterella > Aliterella sp. E5.1. Next base: position 33,932 of record NZ_JBYCCV010000022.1, on the reverse strand, counting down.
TGCCAAAACTTAGGCAGATATTCTGACCAATTAGCCAAAATTTGCTTGGCTTTTGGCGATCCGGTACGTTCTACATGAGCTTGAATTAGTTGCTGTAATTGTCCTTCACCCGCCGTTGCAGAATTTACTCGTTGCAGCTTGACAATCTCTGGGTTGACTAATTGAGGGAAATTACCATCTTCATCTAAGAAGTATGCCAAGCCACCAGTCATCCCAGCGCCGACATTCCGCCCAACTTTTCCGAGTACGACAATTACACCGCCTGTCATATACTCGCAACAGTGATCCCCCGCTCCTTCAATTACGGCTGTACCTTTGGAGTTGCGGACGGCAAAACGTTCTCCAGCTAAACCACTGGCAAATAAGAAGCCACCTGTTGCGCCATAAAGACAAGTATTACCCACAATTACGTTTTGCTCTGGCGCGTAGGTTGCATCTATTGGCGGCGCAATAATAATTTCGCCTCCGTGCATCCCTTTACCGACATAATCGTTGGCTTCGCCTTGCAACTTTAAAGTCATGTTCGGCAGGTTGAATGCGCCAAAACTTTGACCTACACTACCCGTAAAGTTAAGCTCGATTTGTCCGCTAAATCCACTGTTACCGTACTGGGAAGCGATTTTTCCAGCTATTCTCGCGCCAACGGTGCGGTCTGTATTGACAATTTCGTAGTTCTTAGCAACGCTACTAGAATTGCTAATAGCTGCTTGAACTTCCGGGTCGTTTAAAATTTGGTCATCTAGCACCACACCGTTGCTGTGGACTGGTTCGTGATTTAACCAAGTGCGATCGCTCTTTGTATCGGGTAACACAGTTAAACAATCGAGATTAAAGTCATCAGTTTTGGTTAGCTTTGCGCCATCTTTAACTTTAAGTAAATCCGCTCGTCCAATTACGTCGGTCAAAGAGGGATAGCCTAGCTTAGCCAGCAAACTGCGGACTTCTTCGGCGACAAAGTAGAAGAAATTAACTACGTGTTCCGCCATTCCAGGGAAACGCAAGCGCAAATCTTCCCGTTGACTTGTTACTCCCACTGGGCAGTTATTTGTATGGCATATCCGCGCCATAATGCAGCCTTCTGCAATCATAGCGATGGAGCCAAACCCAAACTCCTCACCGCCCATTAACGCGCCCATAATCACGTCCCAGCCGCTTTTGAAGCCACCATCAACGCGCAGGGTGACGCGATCGCGCAATTTATTTTCCATCAATACGCGATGCACTTCAGTTAACCCTAGTTCCCAAGGACTACCAGCGTGTTTAATCGAACTTAGCGGCGATGCGCCCGTACCGCCATCGTGACCGGAAACTTGGATAATATCGGCGTTAGCTTTAGCAACTCCCGCCGCTACTGTCCCAATGCCAATTTCTGCCACTAATTTCACCGATACTTGGGCTTGGGGGTTAATTTGATGCAAGTCAAAAATTAACTGCGCCAAATCCTCAATTGAATAAATATCGTGATGGGGTGGGGGTGAAATGAGGGTTACACCGGGCTTAGTGCGGCGCAACATAGCAATGTATGGGCTAACCTTTTTACCAGGCAATTGTCCGCCTTCCCCTGGCTTTGCACCTTGGGAAATTTTGATTTCAATTTGCCTAGCATTCATTAGGTACTCGGGCGTTACTCCAAAGCGTCCCGCCGCTACTTGCTTAATTGAGCTTGAAGCTGTATCACCATTTTTCAAGCCTTTTAAGTGGGGTAATAATTCTGACGTACCCTCTGCCGTTATATCGTCCAAAATCTTGTAACGTACCGGATCTTCTCCACCTTCACCCGAATTAGATTTACCACCAATTCGGTTCATCGCGATCGCGAGAGTTTCGTGAGCTTCCCGCGATAGCGCCCCCAAAGACATTCCACCCGTACAAAACCGCTTAAAGATTTCAGTTACAGGCTCTACTTCTGCTAAAGGAATGGAATCGCGATCGCTATTCAAGTCCAATAAGTCGCGCAACGCCGTAATTGGTTTGCCTTCTAGATGTTTTTGGTAAGTTTCGTAGTGGTCGTACTGCTGAGATTTGACCGCTTTATGCAATGCCTTAGTCAATTCTGGACTATTGGCATGATACTCGCCGCCTTGACGATACTGAACAAAACCAAGGTTTTCTAGCTTTTTAACTGTTAATTCTGGGAAAGCTTTTTGATGGAAAGATAGAACTTCTTGAGCAAGTTCGCAAATACTCAAACCACCCAACCGAGAAGTTGTGCCATAAAAGCCCAATTTCAGCAAATCCTTACCAATTCCAATCGCCTCAAATATCTGCGCCCCTTGGTAGCTTGTCAGTAACGAAATTCCCATCTTAGACAAGATTTTGAGTATTCCGCCTTCCACAGCTTTGCGATAGTTAGCCAGCGCCGTATCTAGACTGATTGCAGCTATTTTACCCCGCTCCATAAATTGCTGAGTTTTGGGGTCAGACCACCAACTTCTGACGCTATCTAAAGCTAAGTAGGGGCAAACTGCACTAGCACCATAACCAATCAAACAAGCAAAATGGTGGGTACTCCAACATTGAGCCGTATTGACTACTAAAGATGCTTTCATCCGCAGTCCTTCACGGATAAGATGATGGTGTACGGCTCCAACTGCAAGTAATGGTGGGATGTAGGTATCTTCGGTATTTAAAGTAGCTTTGTCGCTGAGTACGAGAATTTTTGCCCCAGCCTTAACAGCTTCCGCCGCTTGCTGACACAGAGCTTTTACCGCCGCTTCTAAACCGTTAGGACCTGCGGAAATTGCAAACAGCGTTGACAATTGAGTTGTTTTGAATTGCGAATTTTTTATTTCCTCTAGTTCGCTTTCTAGCAGTACGGGTGTGTCTAATTTTAGCCTCCTAGCATACTCTGCCTTGGCTTCTAATAGATTCCCTCTTTCCCCTAGTTCTATATTCAGCGACATCACCAAGCTTTCGCGCAAGGGGTCAATGGCGGGGTTAGTTACTTGAGCAAAGCGCTGTTTGAAGTAGTCGTATAGCAAATGCGGCTTCTCAGATAGCACGGCTAAGGGTATATCGTCCCCCATGCAAAAAGTCGGCTCTTTGCCATCATTTGCCATCGGTTGAATTACCATTTCTACATCTTCAGTGGTGTAGCCAAAGGCGATTTGATGACGGAGCAAAGTTTGCCTATCGGCGGTGCTAGGTTCGGGTAAGGGGGTAGTATCTAACGGTTGCAGGCTAGGGGAACCATTGTCAGCTTTTATGGGTTTAAGTGCAAGTTCCACCCGGTGTTGCTTTAGCCATTCACCGTAAGGATGCTGGGCGGCAACGCGCTGTTTGATTTCCCAATTTTTTAAAACTTCGTGAGTTTCTAAGTCTATGGCGATCGTTTGTCCTGGTCCTAGTCTCCCTTTTTCGACAATATCGGCTTCAGGAAAGTCTACAACTCCAGCTTCGGAAGCAACAACAATGTAGCCATCTTTGATTATTGTGTAACGTGCAGGTCTTAAACCGTTGCGATCTAAGGTCGCACCTACTTTTTTACCATCACTAAATACCAACAGCGCCGGACCATCCCAAGGTTCTTGAATGCCGCTATAGTATTCGTAAAAATCTGTAATTTCTGGGTATTTATCTAGGTCTGGCTGATTTTTATAAGCTTCTGGAACCATAATCATTAAAGCTTCCAGAGGGCTGCGCTCCGACATTACCAGCAATTCAAGTACGTTGTCTAAGGTAGCTGAGTCGCTGTTATGAATATGAACCGTGGGCTTTAATTCATCTAAACGGTTTTTCCAAACTGGATGATCTAAATCTGCCTCTTTTGCCATCATCCAGTTAATGTTGCCTAGCAGTGTATTAATTTCACCGTTGTGTCCCAACAAGCGCATTGGCTGCGCCAATGGCCACTTGGGCATTGTATTAGTACTAAAACGCCGATGATAAATAGCAAAAGCACTTTGATAGATGGGATTTTTTAAGTCTGGATAAAAATCCCCCAATACTGCCGATCGCACCATGCCTTTGTATACTATGGTACGGCTGGAAAATGAGCAAAAGTAACAAGCATCTCCCTCTTGCAAATTAAAACTTGCTAAAGCTTTAATAATTCTACGGCGACTTATATACAATTGACGCTCAAGTTCATCGCCGATAAACTTAGATTCGACGATTAGTTGCTCAATTTGGGGCTGATTTTCTTTAGCTTGAATTCCCAAAGTTTGCGGCTGTACTGGGACTACTCGCCAGCCCAGTAGTTTTATATCTTCTTGTTGTAAAATCTGTTCGGCAACTTGCTTAACTTGGTTGGCTACCTCTAGATTTTGGGGTAGAAACATCATCCCTACAGCCAAATTATCTTTTGATGGCATGGAGATATTTTGCAAGGCAAACCACTGTTGCAACAATTCCCAGGGAATTGCGGTCATAAGTCCTGCACCATCGCCAGAATCTTGATCCGCACTACAACCACCCCGATGTTCCAAGCAAGTCAGAGCATTTAAGGCTTTTTCTATAATTTCGTGATTTGCCTTGTTTTCCCAATTAGCAACTAAACCAACACCACAAGCATCCCTTTCCTCTACCAACCATCGGGGTTCCATATATGTCAAAGACTCAGTATTATTTACGTTTTGATTATCTGCAAGTATATTTTGCTGGCGATCCATAGGCTAGTCCTAGCTTATTTATTTAATTAAGGATAGGTGAAAGTTATTGTAGGTGTTGCAGTTAAGTTTGCTAAAAAATACTAGCAATGTGACCAGAGCGCCTAATCCCTATTACTACCGTTTAACTGAGAGTAGGGTTTTTAAGTAATTTTCACTAACTCGCACTTATTTTTGAGTCAATACATTTTTAATGCAATCAAAAAAAATTCACGAACCCACCAGTATTTGCCACACCAACACCTCTATTTTACAATTTCTTAGCCCCAGTAATTGGCAGGGTGACAGGATGAGGATTTGAGCTATCAAATCCGCAATTTTGAGCATAAGATTCTAGTTTGGTTGACCTACCGTTTTGGTATTACTGTTCATTTGAGCCAACCCTATTTAATCTCTTAATTACTGGGCAAGAGATAAAAACGTCGATGAGTGCCAATTGAGGCATCAATCTAATCTATATTATGACGTTAACGCTTTGAACATAAGTCATTAAGTTTTGATATTTATCACCAAATTTCCCTCAACCCGTCTAACTCATGGTCAAAGGTTCAATTTCTAGATTGAAAAACAGCACAAAAATCTGTTTACTCCTGCTAACAACTGCTTTATGGTTGCTACCTACTGGGCAAGGGCGATCGCAAACTAACCCTATCGTTACCCAAAATCCCGCTACTAGGCTGCGTAATAACAAAGAAATTTTACTCAATAATCGCCCTCTATCTATTGCTTGGAGCCAGTGGGAACAAGCGGGTAAAACCCATATAGGCATTAGCGATACGGGACTTGTCCGACTTCTCGGTGTAGATTTACTCGACACTAACGATCCTACTGGGCAACCAATTCAATGGTTTAACGAGCCAAAAACTAACCCCATTGTCCTCGCAACTAAGCTTAATGGCGGCTATCGTTACTTAGACATCACTAATTTTTCTCCCCCTGGTTGGCAATTTGCGGTTAAAAATAACGCTTTAGTAATTACCTCCCCCATTGCTAAAGTGCAAAACATTCGCCTGGGCAAACAACCTTTTGGCGATCGCATTGTTGTAGATTTGGATCGTCCTACAGCTTGGCAAGTTAGTCAACAAAGCCCTCCACCTAAGCCAAAAACCGTAGTTAACGAGTTAGTCGGGATTGTTAAGGCTCAAATAGCTAAACAAGTTTGGCTAATAACAATTGATGGTACTAACCCCGTAGTCGCAGAGTCTTTCAATTCTCAGCAGTCTAAAATTGTCAAACTCGAAACCACACCAAAGCTCACCAAGATTCTCCTTAGCCTTCCGGTAGGGCTATCTCCGCGCATTAACACTTTAACTAACCCCAATCGCTTAGTAATTGATATTCGCCCTGATGGGGTGGCAACGCGCAATATTCTTTGGGTGGACGGTTTGCGCTGGCGACAGCAGTATTTAAGCTTGGGCGAGGATCGTTTTTCGGTAGTGTGGTTAGAAGTTAACCCTGCTAAAAACATTAAAATGCTGCCAATTTGGAGCGAAGCTACAACCTTAGTGGGAACTGCTCCCTTAATTAAAACTGCCGAGCGCTATAGTGCAGTTGCAGCAATTAATAGTGGTTTTTTCAATCGCAAAAATCAGCTACCTTTAGGCGCAATTCGTCGAGATGGTAACTGGATTTCTAGCCCAATTCTCAATCGTGGGGCGATCGCTTGGAATAATGGAGGCAAAATAAAAATTGGTCGTCTGAGTATTCAAGAATCTGTAATTACAAATACTGGGCAAATACCAATTGCGTCTTTTAATAGCGGCTACGTCCAAACTGGTGTGGCTCGTTATTCTCCTGCTTGGGGCGCTAACTACAGCCCTCTTACCGATAACGAAACTATTGTCCTGGTTCAAAACAACGCAGTTACGGCGCAACTTCCTGGCGGTGCAGCAGGGAAAGCAATTTTTCCCATTCCTGCTAACGGCTACTTGCTGGTTGTACGTGGTGATCGCATTAATGCTAATTCCCTCCCTGTAGGCTCAATTCTCCGCCCCCAGAGCGCTACTATGCCCTCGGATTTTGCTGCCTATCCTCAAATTTTGGCGGCGGGACCTGTTTTAATTCAAAATCGGCAGATTGTTCTCAATGCCAAAGCTGAAGGGTTTAGCGATGCTTTTATTCGCGAAAAAGCAATTCGTAGCGCAATCTGCACTACCCCATCGGGAAATATGTTGATAGCCGCCGTCCACAACCGCGTTGGTGGTGCTGGCTCTACTTTGGCAGAAGTTGCTCAAATAATGCAGCAACTAGATTGCACAGAAGCACTTAACTTTGATGGTGGTAGTTCTACAAGCCTTTATTTGGGAGGACAATTACTTAATCGTTCGCCACTTACTGCTGCCCGCGTCCATAATGGATTAGGGATTTTCCTGCCAGTTCCTTAAGTTAAATATTGTTTACGGGCAATCAAATCAACATCTAATTATGAAGACTTGATGTAGAATGCTTAACTTTCGAGCAATACCCTTCCCCATTCAAATATATTTTGTTATCTTTGGCTAGGACAAGCGCGCAAGGCGCTAATGTCAACTCCAATTAATTGAGTTTTTGCCCTCACACTGAAGCGTTTAGCAATTTAAGGAGAAACAATGGTTCAACAAGTCAAAGCATCCCCAGAACCAGCACTAAGCCTGCCTTCAGGTGTAGCTCATAAAGGAGTTGCTGCCACAGAATTACGTCCCTGGGGATCTTTTACAGTTTTAGAAGAAGGACGGGGCTATAAAATTAAGCGCATTGAGGTTAAACCCGGTCATCGCTTGAGCCTCCAAATGCACCACCACCGCAGCGAACACTGGATTGTAGTATCCGGTACAGCTAGAGTTACTTGTGGTGACGAAGAAGTAATGTTAAGTAATAATCAATCTACCTACGTTCCCCAGTGTACAAACCATCGCTTGGAAAATCCTGGAGTGATTCCTTTAGTTCTAATTGAAGTCCAAAACGGCGAATATTTGGGCGAAGATGATATCATTCGCTTTCAAGATGACTACGCCCGTAATAAATAAAGGTTACTCAACGACTTATCAGTGAGATTTGTTTAATATATTTAATCTATCCCCGTTGCCAAGTAAATAGGTCTACGTGGGATTTTGTTTATCTTTAGTAGTCTAATGATTAATATTAGCCCCGCAGCCATTAAAGAAATTACTCGGCTCAAATCAAAATCTGCTAACCCAGAACTTTCGTTTCGCTTAGCAGTGCAACCGGGGGGATGTTCAGGTTGGATTTACAAGTTAGAATTTGATCTGCCAACTCAAAGCGATCGCCTTTACGAATCCAATGGCATCAATATAATCGTAGACCCTCGCAGTGTTGAGTACCTTAATGGTTTAACCCTCGATTACTCCGAAGACCTAATGGGCGGAGCTTTTCGCTTCTACAACCCAAATGCACTGACTTTCTGCGGCTGCGGGAATTCCTTCTCTACCAACGCCACCCAAGCCTAGAGATTCTTTATACTTGCATTGACATGAGTCTAGCAAAATCGATATAATCAGAATTTGTAAAAACTTAGAACAGCAAAATCAAAACTGTGCTGTAACTCATGCCAACTATACAGCAATTAATTCGTACAGAACGCCAAGTAGCCGTAAAGAAAACAAAGTCACCAGCTTTGAAGCAATGCCCCCAGCGTCGAGGTGTTTGCACCAGAGTCTACACAACTACACCGAAAAAGCCCAATTCAGCGCTACGGAAAGTAGCTAGAGTACGTCTAACTTCCGGCTTTGAAGTTACAGCTTATATTCCCGGTATCGGTCACAACTTGCAAGAACACTCAGTCGTGATGATTCGCGGTGGTCGGGTCAAAGACTTACCAGGAGTAAGATACCATATTATTCGCGGGACCTTAGACACTGCCGGAGTCAAAGACCGTCGTCAAGGTCGCTCCAAGTATGGTACAAAGCGTCCAAAACCAGCTGCTTCTTAAACTTTGAAATTAAATGCAGTAAGTAAGGCAACGAGTTCAGTCTCAGCCTTACTACCGTTTTTAAAGTTGCATCTCAAAAACTAAATTGAGGCGCAGTCAGTAAAAAGCTTTATAAGTAACAATTAAAGTCGTTTTAAACAGCGCTCTACACAAAGATTGTGGTTGATGTGCTGACCGTTTATCGGTAAAAAATGCGATCGCCCTTGTATCTCCTTCAGTCAATAGAAAAACCTTTACAGGCTAAGTTATGTCTCGTCGTACAGTAATTCAAAAACGTCCCGTTCCTCCCGACTCTGTGTACAACAGCCGTCTGATCAGCATGATGATGCGGCGGGGAATGCGGAGTGGCAAAAAATCCATTGCTGCCGGAATTGTCTATGATGCCATGAAAACCATCGAAGAACGTACCGGAAGCGATCCATTAGAAACCTTTGAAAGAGCCGTGCGGAATGCCACACCTCTTGTCGAAGTCAAAGCCCGCCGTGTTGGTGGCGCAACCTACCAAGTACCCATGGAAGTGCGGACAGAAAGAGGAATAACTCTAGCCATGCGCTGGCTGATCCAGTTTTCCAGACAGCGCCCAGGACGGACTATGGCAAGCCGTCTAGCCAACGAACTTATGGATGCGGCGAACGAAACGGGGAACGCAATTCGTAAAAGAGAAGAAACCCACCGGATGGCAGATGCGAATAAAGCATTTGCTCATTATCGATACTAAGCTTTGCGGACGGTTTTCCGTAAAAGTATAGAATCTTAACAGACAGTAGCATATAGATAAATGCGGCTAAAAATTTAAGGAGGCAGCTAACTGTGGCACGTACAGTCCCACTGGAAAAAGTACGCAATATCGGGATTGCGGCTCACATTGATGCGGGCAAGACAACTACAACCGAGCGCATTTTGTTTTATTCAGGTATCGTTCACAAAATTGGTGAAGTACATGAAGGAACAGCAACAACCGACTGGATGGAGCAAGAGCGGGAAAGAGGAATTACCATTACTGCGGCGGCTATTTCTACCAGTTGGAAGGATTACGCAGTCAATATTATCGATACACCCGGTCACGTAGACTTCACAATTGAAGTAGAACGTTCCATGCGCGTGTTGGATGGGGTAATCGCCGTATTTTGTTCCGTGGGCGGCGTACAGCCTCAGTCTGAAACCGTATGGAGACAGGCAGACCGCTACAAAGTACCGAGGATTGCTTTTATCAACAAGATGGATCGGATGGGCGCAAACTTTTATAAAGTTTACGAACAGATTCGCGATCGCTTGAGAGCAAATGCTGTAGCTATTCAATTGCCCATTGGTAATGAAAGCGAATTGCGCGGCATTATTGACCTGGTGAAGATGAAAGCCTACATCTACAACAACGACCAAGGTACGGACATTGAGGAAACAGAAATTCCTGCTGATATGCAAGAGCAAGCCCAAGAGTTTCGCGCCAAGCTAGTTGAAGCCGCCGCCGAAACCGATGAAGTATTAGTCGAAAAATACTTTGAAGGCATTGACCTAACAGAAGCAGAAATTCGTGTAGCCTTGCGTAAAGGCACAATTGCCGGAACAATTGTCCCCGTCCTCTGTGGTTCGGCATTTAAAAATAAAGGCGTACAACTACTGCTAGATGGAGTTGTAGATTACTTACCTTCACCTCTAGAAGTACCGCCAATTCAAGGGTTACTTCCCAATGGTCAAACTGTCGAACGCCACGCCGACGACAACGAACCATTGTCAGCTTTGGCATTCAAAATCATGTCAGACCGTTACGGTCGTTTGACGTTTATCCGCGTCTACTCTGGCGTACTGAAAAAAGGTAGTTACGTTTACAACGCAACTAAAGATAAAAAGGAAAGAGTATCCCGTCTGGTGCTGATGAAAGCCGACGATCGCATAGACGTAGATGAATTACGTGCTGGTGACTTGGGAGCAACGCTCGGTCTACAAGACACCTTTACGGGCGACACAATTTGTACCGAAAGCGACCCTGTAATTCTTGAATCGCTATTTATTCCTGAACCTGTAATCTCGGTAGCTGTAGAACCAAAGACAAAGCAGGATATGGATAAGCTATCGAAGGCGCTGCAATCGCTCTCGGAAGAAGACCCAACGTTTAGAGTCAGCGTTGACCACGAAACCAACCAAACCGTAATCGCCGGAATGGGCGAATTACACTTGGAAATTCTCGTAGATCGGATGCTACGAGAATTTAAGGTAGAAGCAAACGTTGGTGCGCCTCAAGTAGCTTACCGAGAAACTATCCGCAAGCCCGTAAAGGCTGAGGGTAAGTTTATTCGTCAAAGTGGCGGTAAAGGACAGTACGGTCACGTCGTGATTGAAGTTACCCCCGGAGAACCAGGAACAGGGTTTGAATTTGTATCCAAAATCGTTGGTGGTGTTGTACCCAAAGAGTACATCGGACCTGCGGAACAAGGAATGAAGGAAACTTGCGAATCGGGAATACTTGCAGGCTATCCCGTGGTAGATATACGCGCCACCTTGATAGATGGTTCCTATCACGATGTAGACTCCTCGGAAATGGCGTTCAAAATTGCTGGCTCGATGGCAATTAAAGAAGCGGTAATGAAAGCTTCGCCTATACTGCTAGAACCAATGATGAAAGTTGAAGTAGAAGCGCCAGAAAACTTCCTAGGGGATGTAATGGGCGATCTCAACTCCCGTCGCGGTCAAATCGAAGGCATGGGATCGGAACAAAATCTAGCGAAAGTAACTGCGAAAGTTCCTTTGGTTGATATGTTCGGTTATGCTACCGATATCCGCTCCAAAACCCAAGGTCGAGGGATCTTCTCAATGGAGTTTAGCCACTACGAAGAAGTACCTCGTAACGTAGCCGAAGCAATTATTGCTAAGAGCAAAGGAAACGCTTAAAAAAGTTAGGGATTTTAAGTTTTACGTTTTAAATTAGAATTAAATTGTTAAAACGTAAAACTTAATCCATTCTCAAAACTGTTCTAAACTCAAAGTTCAACACTCAAAACTAAATTCAATGGCACGCGCAAAATTTGAAAGGAATAAACCCCACGTTAATATCGGTACGATCGGTCACGTAGACCACGGCAAAACTACCTTAACAGCCGCAATTACAATGACATTGGCTGCCCTAGGACAAGCTCAAGGTCGCAAATATGCGGATATCGATGCCGCTCCTGAAGAAAAAGCGCGTGGCATCACGATTAACACCGCTCACGTTGAATATGAAACTGAAGGTCGGCACTACGCTCACGTAGATTGTCCCGGACACGCTGACTATGTAAAAAACATGATCACTGGTGCGGCGCAGATGGATGGTGGCATTTTGGTAGTATCTGCTGCCGATGGTCCTATGCCCCAAACCCGCGAACATATTTTGTTAGCAAAGCAGGTAGGCGTTCCTAACCTAGTTGTGTTCTTGAACAAAGAAGACATGGTGGACGACGACGAATTAATGGAACTTGTAGAACTAGAAGTTAGAGAACTTCTCAGTGACTACGATTTCCCTGGTGACGATATCCCCATTGTCAAAGGATCGGGATTATTAGCGCTAGAAAAAATGACCGAAAACCCCAAAATGCCACGGGGAGAAGATAAGTGGGTAGACAAAATCTACGAACTTATGGAAGCGGTAGATGCCTACATTCCTACTCCAGAAAGAGATATTGATAAGCCTTTCTTGATGGCTGTAGAAGACGTATTCTCGATCAAAGGTCGCGGTACGGTGGCGACAGGCAGAATCGAGCGCGGAAAAGTTAAAGTTGGCGACTCTGTGGAACTTGTCGGGATTAGAAACACCCGGACAACCACCGTTACCGGAATCGAGATGTTCAAAAAGAGCCTCGATGAAGGAATGGCTGGAGACAACGCTGGCGTACTATTACGCGGGCTTGAGAAAGAAGATATTGAGCGCGGGATGGTAATTGCCAAACCCGGCTCGATTACACCTCATACTCAGTTTGAAGGTGAAGTATACGTTCTCAAGGAAAAAGAAGGCGGTCGCAAGACTCCATTTTTCCCCGGCTACCGCCCGCAGTTTTACGTGCGGACAACTGATGTAACTGGCACAATCCGCGCCTTTACTTCCGATGATGGTAGCGAGGCAGAAATGGTCATGCCTGGAGATCGCATCAAAATGACTGTAGAACTCATCAACGCGATCGCCATTGAGCAAGGAATGCGCTTTGCAATCCGCGAAGGCGGTCGAACCATCGGCGCTGGTGTCGTATCGAAAATCTTGAAGTAACCATAAGTTACTAATTATTTGCAGCAGGAAAGCAGTACTTGTAGAGTACAAAGCTTTTCTGCTTTTTTAACTGACTCATAAAAATTGAACCTAGAAAACTAAAAAAATGGCAACCATTCAGCAGCAAAAAATTCGCATCCGTTTAAAAGCTTTTGACCGTCGCTTGCTCGATACTTCCTGTGAAAAAATTGTTGACACGGCAAATCGCACCAACGCCACCGCCGTCGGACCAATACCTTTGCCGACAAAGCGCCGGATTTATTGCTTACTGCGATCGCCCCACGTAGATAAAGATTCGCGGGAACACTTTGAAACCCGTACCCACCGCCGAATTATCGACATCTATCAACCCTCTGCTAAAACCATTGATGCCCTGATGAAACTAGATTTACCATCAGGTGTTGATATTGAAGTGAAGCTATAGAATTTAAAATTTGCCTTTTAGTAGTTCTAAAAGGCAAATTTATTTGGAACGTCTATAAAGAAATTCGTTACAGTAGAAGCATTACGGTTTTTATCGATATCCGATGACATCCCCTTCAAAAATTGCGGTGCGCGAACTTCCCTTATTTCCTCTACCAGAAGTAGTGCTTTTTCCTGGTAGACCCTTACCCCTACACATATTCGAGTTTCGCTACCGGATCATGATGAATACGATCTTGGAAAGCGATCGCCGTTTTGGAGTTTTGCTATTCGATCCGGTACGCGGACAAGTGTCTAATATAGGCTGCTGTGCGGAAATCGTGCAGTACGAGCGCTTGCCAGACGATCGGATGAAAATGTTTACTTTAGGGCAGCAACGGTTTCGCGTCTTGGAATACGTGCGCGAGAAGCCTTACAAAGTCGGTTTAGTTGAATGGATGGAAGATCACCCACCAGAACAAGACCTCCGACCTTTGGCTACAGAAGTAGAACAACTCCTGCAAGACGTGGTGAGGCTTTCAGCCAAACTAACTGACCAAAACATCGAGTTGCCCGAAAATATCCCCGACTTGCCTACAGAGCTATCTTACTGGGTAGCAAGCAATCTTTATGGTGTGGCATCAGAGCAGCAAGCCTTACTCGAAACCCAAGATACAGGTGTTCGTTTACAACGGGAAGTAGAAATACTCACTTCTACCCGAAACCATCTAGCTGCCCGTACCGTGTTGAAAGACACGTTTAATTAGAGCGTTAATACATCGTAACTACCAAAGATTTTGAAGGTGTCAGTGTAATCGGTGAGTTCGCAAATTGCCGCTTGCACGGCGGGGGAAGTAGTATCGCCTTCAAAATCTATGAAGAAAAGATAGTCGCCGAGCGATCGCTTACTGGGGCGAGATTCGACGCGGCTGAGGTTGATATCTCTTTGAGCAAATACTTGTAAAGGCTTAATTAGCGCTCCCGGAACATTTGCTTTGGTGCTAAACGCTAGGCTGGTATGGCTGCCTGTGACGGGTTGTACAGAGGAACTTAGCACCCAAAAGCGCGTGCAGTTATCGGGATAATCGTTGATAGAACTAGCTAGAATTGGCACGTTGTAAAGTTGGGCAGCACGAGGAGAAGAAATTGTGCCAGCATTTAGTTCCTGGTTAAGTTTTTCTAGAGCTTCGGTAGTAGAATTAATCGCGATCGCTTTAACATTAGGTAAATGCTGCTCCAACCATCCTTGACATTGAGCTAAAGCTTGGGGATGGGAGTAGACAATTTCGAGCTTATTAATTGATGGAGCGTTTGATAATAAGGCGTGAGTAATTGGTAAGACTAAAGCAAGGCTAATTCTTAAGTTATCTAGCTGCCACAACATATCGAGAGTAATAGCAACGCTACCCTCAATGGAGTTTTCGACTGGGACAACAGCTAAATCTACTTGCCCTGTGGCGATCGCTTTTAAAGTTTTGGCAATACTTGGATAAGGACATAAAATAGCTTCTTCTTGATTTTGGGGCAAAAAATTACTGGCATAGGCAACCGCCGCTTGTTCGGAATAAGTGCCAGAAGGACCCAAGTGACCAATAGATATAGACATAAAATATAGTGAGCTAACACTCTTTGACTCTGAACTAATATATTGCCTTGTTTGGTAGAGTTTTTGGTTCTAATCCATATAACTTATCTAACCAGACTAAGCCAAAGCCAGCGATCGCCGAACTTACTACCCAAGCCACTGCTAACCCCACTAATTCACTTAAAAATAGTCGTGTAGCTTGGCGCAAAACCCCACCTACACCCCAGCCTAGAACTAAACCAACTGCCCAGGAAGTCGCAACTATTGGTATCCATACACCAGCTTTTTTGCATTTTTGTCGCAGAACTAGCCATTGTCCAATTCCGAGCAATGCTCCGATTTGTAAGCCATTCAATAATCCAAAAATTATTCTCGGTTCCAAGTGTATAGTCCGGGGAGCCATCCAACCGATTGCACCGAAATTGCTAGCGCCAATTAGACACCAACTAACCGTACTCATCAATGCCCACCAAGGAGCAATGTTTTTGCTGCGCTGTTCTAAAATCAGTCCTTGGGCTAAACCGATTATCGCCCCTCCAATCGCCCCTTCTGTAGCTTTAATATGAGGTCTGACATCAATTTCAATCAAGCACAAACTAACCAAAAAACCAGCCAAGGTAACTAATATCCACTGCAACCAAAAACCGCAGTCAGTTTTAATATATTTAACAAACATAATTATCAGTTGTAAGGACGTTTTTACAACTTCTTCCCTTCAGGTTTTGGAGCAGAAAAAAGAGAAGTAAACCCATTGCGGCGTTCCTGGGGAGATTCGGGAGTTATATAACCCCACAAACTTTCCCAGTAAAAAAAGGATACTCCACTATAACCGCGATCGCGTACCAATTGAACTTGTTCCCGAATTTGTTTAATCGCTACCGGATTGCTTACCGAGCCAGTGATTATCCCGATACCTACAGGAATTTTTTGCCGAGCAGCTTGCAAGGCGGGTTGTTGCAGTTCAGATAAAAAAGTTTTTTGATCGTTGCGGTAGATTTGACAAATCAATTCTTCTACTAAGCCCCGATTCACCCAAGTTTGCCAGTCTTGCAAAGTCGCTCTATAAGCATAATCTTGGGGGTTGGGAGACAAAGTTACTAAGCAGTTTGGTTTAATCGCTTTCACCGCTTGATAAACTCGCTGCATGAAACTTGTGAGCTTGTCTGCCCGCCAACGCAGCCATTGCGCGTCTAGCGGATCGTTTGGGGGATTTTTACCTTGGTGTTCTTTCTTGTACTGGGCGATTGTATAGTGATCGTACCCAAAATCACTAGGTAAACCAAAATGATCGTCAAATTGAATCCCATCTACATCATATTTGGTTACAACTTCTACAATCAAATTCAGCATAAATTGCTGGACTTCAGGATGGAAAGGGTTAAGCTACACTCCTTTGGTGAGTGTAGGATCTACTACCACTTTCTCTAATTTCGGATTAGTAACCGTTGGTTGATTTACGCCTTCTACAGATATTTTGCTAGAGTTACGCCGTACCGTCAGCCAATCAGGATGACGTTTAGCAATCTCGGAATTAGCCGGAGCCATAAAACCATATTCAAACCAAGGTATAACTCGTAAGCCTTGGCGATGTCCTTTTTTGACTATTTGCGCTAAAACATCTTGGTTGAGCTTGAGAAAATTTGCAATGATAAATTGCGATCGCGCCCAGTCACTTTTTTAGCTACTTTGCTTGGATAAAAAGTAGTACCCCGATTCCAAACTACAGGATAAACGGTATTGAATTTTAGTTGTGCTAGTTGATGCAAAGCGCGATCAATGCCCCAAGGAGTGTATAAAACTGCACTAGCCACATTGGTTAGCCATACACCGCGTAATTCTGTTACTTTTGGGGGTGCTTGGATGGGAGAAACTTGGGCAAGATTAATTGCGATCGCAATTCCCAAACCTATTAAGCAAATAACCCAGTTATAAATCCTTTGATCCAAAATATTTCTACAAATAACTAGCTTGAGCCATTATTTTTATCCTTCCCCACTCCTGCCTAGACCTTGCGACAGATGAATATTATCAAAATAATTTTTTACACTTGTTAATAAATAAATAATTATTTTCAGCAATCGGCATTAATTTCTTAAAAAATCCTAAAATAAGTTAACAAGTCTGTATACATACTTTATGACTACTCGGTTCACTTCCTCTCAGTCTGTAGAAATTGTGGTTCCAGAGCAGCCTGTAGCAATTCATCATTATTTGCGTCAGCCTCAACGCTTAGTCTCTACTCTTGTCGATCCTAGCCGGATTGAAGCCTTGGGAGAAGATCTCTATAGGCTCAAAATGCGTCCGCTTTCTTTTATGATGCTAAGTATTCAGCCTACTGTAGACCTCAAAGTTTGGGCAACAGCAAACGGAACGATTCATGTAAAGTCTGTAGCTTGCGAGATTAGAGGAGTTGAGTATATCAATCAGCGTTTTGACTTAGATTTGCAAGGGTACTTGTCGCCGGAGCAAACAAACGGAGAAACTCGGTTAAAAGGTAAGGCAGATTTAAAGGTAGAGGTGGAGTTACCTATGCCTTTATCAATGATGCCCGCGTCATTACTAGAAGCAACGGGTAATGGCTTACTTAAGAGTGTGCTATTGACAATTAAGCAGCGCTTGTTACATCAACTTTTGGCTGATTATCGAAATTGGGTAAATGCCCAAACTGAATCAGTAAATGGTTCAACGCCTCAAACACCGCTTTTGCCGCCAAATGCCGCTACCTCTACCTGACAGGGACGAAAAGACATTCGATGTAAAGACGATGCTCCGTATTCTTTGAGCGCTTGCAGGTGGCGAGCAGTACCGTAACCCTTATTTGCCACTAAATCGTACATGGGGTACTTGAGAGCGAGGCGAGTTATCAAGTCATCCCGCCAGACTTTCGCCACAATACTAGCTGAGGCAATAATTATAGATTTTTCATCTCCTTTAACTAAGGTTTGTTGAGGATAACCTAGGTCTTTAATAGGCTGATTGCCATCAACCAAGCACAGTTGCGGCTTTATTTTGAGCTTGAGTACCGCGCGCTTCATAGCTAATAGCGATGCTTGTAAAATATTAATTTGGTCGATTTCGGCAACAGACGCAAAACCAACCTCCCAAGCCAAAGCGATCGCCCAAATTTTTTTGGCTAATTCTTCTCGACGGTAAGCAGACAACTGTTTGCTGTCTCTAACTTTCGCCTCTACAAGTTCCGATAAAGCAGAGCTTGGCAAGATTACGGCGGCGGCGACTACGGGACCAAACAAAGCACCTCTACCTACTTCATCTACGCCAGAAACCACTAAGCTACTACCGATCGCCCTGTCAAATTCTAAACCTATATATGCTCGTTTCATAGATTTATGGCAATAGCTGTTAGGGATTAGGTAACAGCTATTTGCGCTTAGCTATTCTGTAGCTGAAGAACGACGACGGCGGCGACGTGGTGGTTCCTCAGCTACGGGTTCTGGAGCAGAAAGGTTGCTGACAGTTTCCTCTACCATGCTACTTCCGTCTCCATTGGCAATCTGGTCAATAGAATCTTCAGTAGTGATGGTTGGGGCAATTTCTGGGGGAATGGTTGTAGGTGGCAACAGTTCCAAGCCTGGCGTTTCTGGTAAGTCATTCACAAGTAGCGTTAACTGCTCTACGCGATCGCCATCAAGTGATGGCTCTACTGTGTCTGTCACTTCTGAAGTTTCAATACTAGATTTTGTCGCTTGTCCGGGCAAAGTGACGTTGACAATCGCACTTTTGGGGTTTTTGACTTGGCGATTTAGTAACACTAATGGCGATATTCCCATCAGTGCATACACATCTTGTTGCTCTGGGGTCATTTCTACCGTCACAATTTCTGGCGGCGTGACTATAGGCTTGATTGGCTCTGGTTTTGCAGGTTTAGTTCGCTCGGCTCTTTCAATCCAACTAACTTTACTTGTACTAGATACTGCTTCTCGGTCGCTCTCAAATTCTTCCTGAAGCTGGTCTATTTCTGGTTCTAACTCATTAACCAAGCTCAAGCCCTTAGCTTGCGCTTCGTCGGCTTCTTCAACTTCAATGCGACTATTGCGGCGGCGGTGAGTCCGACGGTTGTTGTCATCGTCTAGTTCTTGGTAGTTAGAACGATCGCTAATACTGACAACTGAGTTGCGATCGTCGGTATTGGAGTTAAACGCTTCGGCGGTATCTGTGTATGTTTCTCGCGGTTCTGGAAGCCGGGGGGTCGGCGTGCGAAATTCTCTAGTAGGAATAATCGTGGGCGATCGCTCTGGGATTTCGGCTAAGGCTATTCTTTCTCTAGTGGGGGTTGTGACTATTTCCCGCTCCCGATTGTCTCCGTCTCCAGGCAAGTGTTCTATATGTCCTAATCCGCCACAAGTTGGGCAAGTGCTACCAAACAATTCGTAAATGTTTTGTCCTTGGCGCTTGCGGGTAAGTTCGACCAAACCTAATTCTGATAGCTGGGCAATTTGCGGTCTAGCTTTATCAGCTTTGAGGGCTTTATTGAAGTGTTCTAATACTTGGAGTTGGTCTTTTTGGGAGTCCATGTCGATAAAATCAACAATAATTACCCCCGCTATATTCCGCATCCGCAGTTGTCTAGCGATTTCTGTCGCCGCTTCGCAGTTTGTCCATAGTACGGTTTCTCTAGCGGTTGCCGAGCGCGTAAAGGAGCCAGAATTGACATCAACAACCGTCAGCGCCTCCGTTGGCTCGATAATGACATAGCCCCCCGAAGGCAGGTCTACTCGTGGTTTTAACGCTTCTCTAATTGCGGCATTGATGCGGAAGTACTCTAGAATCGATGTGCGATCGCGGTGATGGTCGATTAGCACTCCTTGGGGAACTTGACCGCCGCTCCAATTTACTAAGGACTGCTTGACTCTTTTTAGCCCTAAGTTGGAATCAACTACAATGCGGTTGACATCTGCGCCATACATATCTCGCAACACGCGCTGAATAAAATCATCATCGCGTTTGAGCAAGGCGGGCGCTCGTGTCGATTGCGCTTCAAGTTGGATTGCTTCCCATTGCTTTTGCAGCATTTCCAAGTCTTCGATAATCGCTTCTTCGGGCTTGCCTTCGGCTTCGGTACGCACCAGCATTCCCATTCCCGATGGTTTAATCAAAATTGCTAAAGCTCTCAAGCGATTGCGTTCGTTTTCTGTTCTAATTCTCCGAGAAAGGTTTACACCGCGATTGAAAGGCATTAACACGACATAGCGACCAGGGAGGGTAATATTCCCCGTAAGCCTAGGTCCTTTATTACCTGTTGGCTCCTTCATTACTTGGACTAATACTTTTTGCTGGGGAGCTAGTAGCTCAGTTATTGCTCCGGACGTGCGCTTAAGCCGCAAAGGTCCTAAATCGGTTACGTGAATAAAACCATTCCGCTCCGAATCACCAATATTAACAAAAGCCGCATCTATCCCAGGTAACACATTTTCTACTACGCCCAAGTAAACATCACTAATTTGGTGATGACCAGTAGCGACTACAAGTTCTTGAATTTGATCTTCGCTAAAAACCGCAGCTATATGATGCTGCTCGGCGATAATAATTTGTTTTGGCATTCAATTTCCTCAAATTTAGCAGTGACTTCAAGGCTTTGAGGATTGTTTTCTCGCTTTCACAAGCCTGAATTGGTGCTGCTGATAATTGCAATTGGAACTTAACTAGAGGGTTAGTTCAAAGGCAATTAGCACATCAGTGCTAATTACCCTTGAAGTCCGGGCTTATTGCACAATAGTTGCCTACCATAGTAAACAACAAGCATTGAGCATCTGTAATTAATCTTTATGCAGTATCCTGACTGATAAATTCAGGAGTACAATCAAACAAGACATTTGTAAAAGTCAATCGCGCTTAATGTCAGTCGCCGAGCTACTCAAGAGCAACAAATAATAGAGAATTCTCAGTTCGCCTTGACTTCTATGCAAAAGAGCCGTCGGAACTGTTCTGCAATTATTTTCGCTTCCGCCTCGATTACTAGGACGAGCTACAGCAGACAATTGAGCGCTAAAAATTGCTATTGATACAATTTTAGCCTAAGCTTGCCAAAAATCAATTAAGAAAGACTAAGCGAGGGGATTATTTTAGAACAAACAGTTTCTCTAATCTTGCATGATTAAGCGATCGCGGTGGATGTGCAGTAAAGCAAATTCTGTATCAACGGTTACTTGCTCCAGCATAAATATTACTTGCTCTGGTCGCAATTGAGTCCCGTCATTTTGACAAACCCCTGTATAGCGTAAAACAACTTCTGGCGTTGTGGAAACTATAGCTAAATCCTCTAAGCGCTCCCGTAAATTAATAGTCTGAGTTTTCCCAGACTTGGTTGTATGCTCCCACCAAATAGTATCAGTGGCTTTAATTGCTTCAATCCATTGCTGCCATTGACTTATAGAACTATTTGTAGTTGCAACGGTCAGCAAATACTCGGCTTTTTCTAATAACTTAGCGGCGGATGGTGCTTTTAGATCGACATCACTTATTTTGTAAATTGGTAAATTGGCGGGCAACTGCTGACTGATTTTTTGTTTAAAATCTTCCAAGTCCACAGTTTGGGTTAATTCAAAATCGATAATTTCGCCACTGCTAGTCACTCCCAAAGGTAACGCCATCGCGATCGCCATCCGGGGGCTGGGGTGAAAGCCACCACTAAAAGAGATTGGTAACGCCGCTCGTCGCAACACGCGATCAAATAAGCGCAACAAATCTAAGTGGCTAATTAAAGCTATATCCCCCAACTTGCCAAACCATAGGCGCACCCGTTGCAACCTATCAGTATTCGGCACAAAATCCCCCGCAAATTCGGGAATAGGTAGTGCGCCAGTAACTATATTGTGACCAAAATCTACACTACAAACGCCGCAATGAGAGCATTCATCAAAAGAGCAATCCGGTACGGTAGCCGCAGATAAAGCTTTTGCCAAGTCTGCTTTTAGCCACTCTTTATCAATGCCCGTATTGATATGTTCCCAAGGTAAGCGCCGATCTAGATTAGTTTGGGTGGTAGATGCGTCTTCTTCTTTTTGGCGGTATTTCCAGCCTAGTCCAGATTCAGCGATCGCACTTTCCCAGGCTCCAAAAGCTTTGTCTACGCTCTCAAACCAAGCATCCATTCCCGCGCCTAATTCCCAAGCGCGACAAATAACAGGCGCAAGTCGGCGATCGCCTCTACCGACAAAATCCTCCATCGCCGATATCCGCACATCCGTAAAATTTGCCTTCAAATTTCTCATGGAGCGAAATTCTTGCCTTAATAACCATTTTTTGCGTTCAAATTCGGCATCCGTAACGCAATGCCATTGAAACGGAGTATGAGGCTTGGGAGTAAAGTTAGAGATTGTGAGATTAATACTTAAAGCCTTTCTGCCGCCACCGGAGCGACGCTGAGACGACGATTTATCGTCATTGGTTTCTTTTCTTTCAATATTCCGACATTCGCGCTGCAACCACCTGACTGTCTCCGCAATGCCTAGTACATCCTCATCGGTTTCTCCAGGCAAACCGATCATAAAATATAGCTTAATTTTGTCCCAACCTTGCTCTACAGCAGTTTTTACTCCCCGCAGCAATTCTTCGTTAGTTAAACCTTTATTTACAACATCTCGCAGCCTTTGAGTTCCAGCCTCCGGCGCAAAAGTAAGTCCGCCTTTTCTTGCACCGCCTAAAATGTGGGCAATATTTTCATCAAACCTATCTACTCTTTGACTAGGTAAAGAAAGGGAGATATTTTCGTCTTTGAGGCGATTTTTAATCTCTACCCCCACGGCGGGTAAAGCTAAATAATCAGAACAACTTAGCGACAGCAAGGAAAATTCATTGTATCCCGTCGCCCGCATTCCTTCCTCAATGGCTTCTACCACTTGCTCCGGTTCTACATCGCGGGCGGGGCGAGTGAGCATTCCAGGCTGGCAGAAACGACAACCACGAGTACAGCCACGCCGAATTTCTACTGTTAGGCGATCGTGTACTGTCTCGACATAAGGTACTAAACCAATAGAATAAGCGGGCATGGGAGTCGCTACACGCCGTAAAATTCTTATTGGCACGTCTGGGCGCAGGGGATGCACTGAGCCATCTTCTGCCATTTCATAAAACTGAGGCACGTATACGCCTGGTACTTGTGCTAGTTCTAGGAGTAATTCGGCTCTACTTAACTTAGCTAATTTGCCTTGCTCTAAAACCAATCCAATTTCTGGTAATAATTCTTCCCCATCACCCAAAGCGATAAAATCAAAAAAATCAGCGTAAGGTTCGGGGTTCGAGGTTGCTGTTTGTCCGCCAGCAAATATTAGCGGATAAGTGCCTTGCTGCCTTTCTTGCGACGTTAGAGGAATGTTTGCTAGATCCAACATTTCTAAAATGTTGGTTGCTCCTAATTCGTAGCTCAAACTAAAGCCTAAAATATCAAACTCTGTTAAAAATGCCTTGGACTCTACCGCAAATAAAGGTGTGTGAGTTGCGCGTAACTTTGCGGATAGATCTGGAGCGGGTAAATAAGCGCGATCGCACAATTGTCTCGGTTGGGCATTTATGATGCTGTACAAGATAATGTGACCCAAGTTGGATGCGCCAACTTCGTACACTTCTGGGTACGTCAATACCCAACGTACTGCGGCTGTATCCCAATCTTTGTGAACTGACCCTAACTCGTTACCTAAATAACGAGCAGGTTTAAGAATCCCATCGGTTAATAATTCTTTAACTGCAACCACTTTGGCTAATTTCAGCTATTTAGCTTTACCTTAGCATTAGTTAATTTAGGTGGTCACTGAGTTTATCGAAGTGCGACTACTTTTTCAAAGGCGGTAGGACTTTCAAATATTTCAAATACTCGGTCTAGCTGGGTCAGTTCAAAAATAATCCGAATAGATGGCGAAACACTACACAAGCTAAAATGCGAACCTAGAGACTGAGCGAGTCTCAAGCTTGAAACCAATGCCATCAATCCTGCGCTATCCAATGACTCTACTTGTTCTAGGTTTACTAAAACATTAGACTTTTTATTCTGTGCTACTGCTTCTACCATTTCTTGCTGAAAATCTTCTGCATTTGAAGCATTAACCGCTCCTTGAGGACATATTACTGTAATTTCTGGATAAGCAATTGTGGTTGACATTGTTTTTTGTTTTAAAGGACTATTACTTGATGAGATGATTTCTATTTCAACAAAAGCGATCGGCGTTCGTATCGACCAGTCGGCTGAGTAGTTTTTGTTCTCAGCTTACTACTACACTATACCTAAAGTTACAAAACTTAAAAGTGTAGGATTATACAAAACTCTTTGAATATGTCTGAGGATGAGTAAGATCTCTCTAAACTTTAGTTGTAACAGGCTTAGATGTTTCAATCTCTTGGGTGAAATCTATCTTGAGATGTAAGTTTGCCTTCAGTGCTTGGTTACAAGCAATACATCCTAAATAAACAAACATCAATCATAAATGTCGATCTGTTCGTTTTTTCTAACTCTCATTCATCAGCAATTGAGATTATTAGTATCGCAAATAAAGTTCCAAAACTAGGTGACAATTGTTTCAGTTGTTATTGACCTACTATTTTTGCTAGATTTTAACCCTTTCAACTTAATTTCATAGAGACTTTGATTTGTTTTTGTCATCGATGTTAATAGTTAAATTTGAAGGTAGCTAATAGCAAAAACAATCCCCACTTATATTATGTAATCAAGCTTAACTACTCACTTCTGTTGTTGGGTTTACTAAGGACACTAAACAATTTTGTTAAGCTATTGACATAATATACAAGATATCAAGAAAGTTTAAGTCTGTCCAGGGATAGATCTATAAATATTTTTTTTGGTCTCTACTGAGCAAATAAAAAAAGCAGACCCTAAACTTCGCACAATTAGATTTTCTAGCAAGGCAGAAATTGTGGTATGGTGCTTCCACTGGTTAGTAGCCATCAGCTATGACCCGTCAGCCTTTAGCGAGACACAATAAGTTTGAGTTGACACTTATTTGCACCCAAAAGCTCGTAGTTTTTTATAGTAATTTGTTGCTAATTCGCCATGCAGTTTGCCAAACGCTTAGAAAAAATACCTCCCTATCTATTTGCTGAAATTGACCGCAAGCGTGACGAAATGGTTGCCAAAGGAGTCGATATTATCAATATGGGAGTAGGAGATCCAGATAAACCTACACCACGTCCTATTGTTCAGGCAATGCACGAGGCGATTGATGACTCCAGCACTCACAACTATCCTCCCTACCAAGGAACAAAAGAGTTTCGAGAAGCGGTAGTAAAATGGATGGAACGGCGGTTTGGGGTTGAGGGATTAAACCCACTTACAGAAGTTGTTTCTTCTATTGGTTCTAAAGAAGCCATACACAACACATTTTTGGCTTTTGTAGAACCTGGAGACTATACATTAATTCCCGATCCTGGCTATCCGGTATATCGCACTTCGACAATTTTTGCTGGCGGCGATTTTCATCGGATGCCATTATTACCAGAAACTAATTTTTTGCCAAATTTAGCAGCAATTCCTGAAGAAATAGCCCATAAAGCTAAGTTGTTGTGGATCAATTACCCCAATAACCCCACCGGGGGATTGGCGACGCTAGAATTTTTTGAGCAGTTGGTAGCTTATTGCAAAAAATACGACATCTTGCTATGCCATGATCATGCTTACTCAGAGATGGCATACGATGGCTACAAGCCGCCTAGCGTCTTACAAGTACCTGGAGCGAAGGATATAGCAATTGAGTTTCATAGCTTGTCCAAATCCTACAATATGACAGGCTGGCGAGTTGGGTTTGTAGTGGGTTCTAGTCACGGGATCAAAGGTTTAGGACAAGTAAAAACCAACGTAGATTCGGGGGTATTTAAGGCAGTTCAAAAAGCCGCGATCGCAGCTTACTCTACCACAGAAGCCGAATTGCAAGAGGTGATGTCGGTTTACCAAAAGCGGCGAGATATTATTGTCCAAGGATTGCAGAGTTTGGGCTGGGATATTGAAGCGCCAAAAGCTACCTTGTACGTGTGGGCAAAAGTACCTCAAAGTTATACTTCAACGGATTTTGTCACCTTGTTATTAGACAAGTGCGGAATTATTGTCCCCCCTGGTAACGGCTACGGCGAATCAGGAGAAGGCTTTTTTCGCATTGCGCTTACCGTACCTGACGAGCGGATGCACGAAGCGATTAAGCGGATGGAAGATGCGGGTATTCGTTACGCCTAAATCAGTTCTTTTGTGCCTGCCAAAGCTGCTGTACAAACTCGTTTAGTTGTTGGCGGGCATGAGCGCTTGATTGTAGTGATGCAGAGGTAAAGATAGTGGCTAAAAAGGGTAGAATTTCTGTGTCTAGGGCAGGGCGAAAGGAATCCAAAGACCAAAGTAAATCGACGGTTGAGCGCAAGTCTAAAACTGATGGCACGCTATCTGTGGCAGATTCTACCAAAAGCAAAGGACGCACCCAGCAAACTTGACGCGATTCTACAACTTGGATAACTTCGGCATACAAACAAATAGCAAGATGTTCTAAACAAACAATTTGTAGCGGTTGAAAATTAGTTTTAGAGTTCATCTTTAAATTTTCCTAACAGTGACACACCTGTCACTGCTTTATTCTAAATTTTTCTACCCTAACTTGCCCGAAGAAGCGATCGCTCTTTCCCATCGATACGCTATAAAATAAGTGAATGAGTGTTAAGCCTAGGCTTAATAACTATTTAGTTGTAATTAAGTAACAAAAGAGTAGAGACCTGTGTCTGTTGAAACAATTACCAAGAGTTCAACTGTTCGTAAAATAGCACCTCGGTATCGCGTTTTATTGCATAACGACGACTTTAATAGCATGGAATTCGTGGTGCAAGTCTTAATGCAGACAGTAAATAGCATCACTCAACCCCAAGCGGTCAGTATTATGATGGAGGCTCATAGTAATGGCATTGCTTTGGTAATTACTTGCGCTCAAGAACACGCGGAGTTTTACAGTGAAACTATGAACAATCACGGTTTACAAAGCACAATTGAGCCAGACGAATAAGGTTGAAGCAAATTAACCTCTCTGCGATCGCTTCTTACCCAGCCCCACTAAGGTTGGGTATATTTGTACTAGGTTTGCTCCTATTATGGTTGCCTTTTGCGGCTCCTATCTACGCTTATGTGAGCGATCACAATTTGGTAAGCATCGTGACAATGGTGCTATTGTATGTAGAATTTATTTTTCTACTCAAGTTTTGGGGAAAGTACGTTTATCGCCAACCCCAAATCCTGTGTTACTACGGGTTAGTAGGTACTAGAGCTAATGGTAAAGAGCTAATAATTGGGCTAGGAATTGGCTTAGTAACGGTCTTAGGCTTATTTAGTTTAGAAGGATTGTTAGGTTGGCTACAGTGGCAGCAAGGGGTACAAGCAAAAATAGTTGTTGAGGGGTTAGTAGTTGCGATCGCCACGGGTTTTGCGGAAGAATTATTATTTCGTGGCTGGTTACTCGATGAATTGCAGCGCGATTACGCAAAAGTAGCAATTTGGGTAAATGCTTTACTATTTGCTGCTTTGCACTTTATTAAGCCACTGTCAGAAATGCTCCGAACAGCGCCGCAATTTCCCGGTTTATTGTTATTGGGATTAACGCTAGTTTGGGCAAAACGCCGTTGTAAAAACCGCCTAGGCTTATCGATTGGCATTCATGGCGGCTTAATTTGGGGCTATTACATTATTAATGTTGGTCAATTGATTAAGTATTCTGGGCAAGTTCCCGACTGGGTTACAGGCGTTAATCAAAATCCCTTAGCTGGATTGGTGGGGATAGGAATATTAAGTGTGATGGCTTGGGTAATGAGTAAGTGACGCAAAGATTAATTTCTCAAGCTTCTTGTGTCAAATAGGACTTCGCTCATGAGGCTGCAAATTCTGTGATTTGCCGACGCTGCAACGATTTGAATCCTAAAACAATGCGCTCTTTAGGAACGCCAAGCGCAACAAGTTCGTTAGCGATTCCTTCTTCTGTACCGCCAAATAGTTGAATCCAGATTTTGCCGTTGATGATGTCGAGGTGTAACAGTGTCCCGTAGATTCTGCGCCCATTTTCCCGGCAAGTTTCAACTAGGAGATAGTGAAGCCCTGGGTGCGCGCTTGCGCTATCGCGCGTTCGATCGAAAACTAGCTCTATCTGTACGCCGTCGTCATCTCCTAAAAAGTCGGCATAGTCACTAATAACTTTTTCAATGATTTTTTGATAGTTATTATTTAGGGAATCCATCTAACTATTGTCTACTTTGCTACTGTACCCACCAAACAAGCCCCTGTAAAATTGACTCCAGCTAAATTAGTTCCTTCCAACTCCGCACACAATAAATTAGCTCCAGTCAAATTTGCCCCAGATAAATTGGCATTGCGTAAATCGGCTTCTTCTAAATTGGCTTCTTGGAGTAGCGCTCCTTGCAAATCGGCAAAACTTAGATTTGCTCCATGTAAGTTGGCTCCACTGAGGTTAACTCCGCGCAAATCCGCACCCCGCAAGTCTACACCCTGCAAGTTGACGCTCATTAAATTAGCACCACTTAAAAAAGCCCCTGCAAAAGATGCTTGCGATAATTTCGCACCCATAAGATTCGCGCCTCTTAAGTTGCTACCGCGCAAATCTGCTCCACTTAAGTCGGCTTGCATCAGATTTGCGCCTAACAAATTTGCTCTCAAGTCCGCACCTAAAAGCTGACTTCCAAGTAAATTTGCTCCGTCTAAACGCGCTCTTTCTAGTTTTGAGCCAGAAAAATTGACCCCAACTAAATTTGCCCCAGCTAGATTTATCCCCGTCAGATCCAAATTAGAGAAATCTTCGTCCTCTAAATTAGCTCCTGGTAGATGAACAATTTTCCCTTTACGGATGGCTTCAATATCCACTACTTATCACTCTCTTATCGTTAACATTTGGCACATTCGTACCTTGAGCATCAATTAACCACATTCCTGCACTGATTTTAGGTAAAGCAACGGGTAAATTCATTCCTTGTTGCAGTCCCATTACCAGCAACTCTAGAGTATCTACAAGCTTTGGCTCCCAATGTTCCCCTTGCTGCGCTCTAAACTCTGCTAACACTTGCATTAATACCGAATCGCCGCTATGGTGCGATGCTTGCAAGCTAGTTACGCGCTTTTGAAAGGCTGTAACTAAACCTAAAATTCTCGATTCTAAAGGAATTTCCTCGCCTGCATAGCCACCTGGTTGTCCTTCGCCGTTCCACAGTTCGTTTTGGTGGGTGATAATTTGAGCGATCGCACTCATCCGTGGCATTGTCCGCAAGATCTGCGCTGCGGGCATTAGAGGACAACTAGGCGCTTCTCCGTACTCAACCGTCACCGTACAAGGTGCTACTCTGTGGAGTAATCCGGCAAGACGCAAGCGTTTTAGCTGCCAAGCTGGCAAATCGAGCATTTGCCCTATAGTTTCGGCTAAAGCTGCTACTTCGGTGGCTGCCATTTGGTTAGTGGTATCGGCTGTATCTATTAGTTGCGCTAATCGCAAAAATGCCTGAAGTTCGTTAGAAACTAAGTTGTTATCTAGAGCTTTTAGATGCGTTTCTGGATTGCCATCTAATTCGCTGGTATGCAAATAATCAACAACGCGAGAGACAATTGCGCCTAAGTCGTCGGGTTCGGTATTTGGCGCGGCGGCAACTATGTCTTTGACTTGATTTGTTAGTTTTTGGGCAAGTTCTGGGTTGTAAGGTTGAATATGTGCGATCGCAATTTCGATTGTTTCTTGAACTAACGCTGGTTCAAAGGTCCAAAACCCGTAAAATTTCCGTTCTAAATCTGTAGATGGGATTCCGGCTGTGCCATAGTCAGCTTCGGATAATTCTTGACATACTACCATTGCTGTATAGCTAGAACCCAAAATCATTAAGTGCCATTCTTGCGCTACGGGATCGGTTGGTTCTAGTCCCAATATGTCTACATTCGGTAGCTGGCTTGTCGGATGTTCGGTAAATCCCCCATCGGGAGCCGCCATTATGGCTACTTGTTTTGACTTCTTGGCTAAATCGTTATACCTATCTGCCTCTTGGAGATACCATTTACCTCTTTGAAAGGCGGCAATTACCAAAGGAGGAGAGCTACAGCTTAGAATGCAGTCTTCTAAGGCGTGGCAGAGGGCAACTAGGGTGTTTTTGTAGTAAACCCCAAAGTTTAGGGGTCTTTTTTCAGCGTGGGCTGCTGCTAACTTTTGTAAAATTGAACCTTGTAACATATTGGGATTTTATTAAACGAACCGTCGAAAACACACGAAAAGGAGAAAACTAGGATGCTGTGACTAATTGTTTCTCATTATTAGCTATTGGAGCGCTGAGAGCTTCTTCTAGCTCGGATTTGCCTAGTTTAGCTTCTAGTATATTCATAACTTCACGCCCGAAATCATTGGGGTTTTGTCTCCACGCTTGCAAGCAAATCTCGCCAAAAAATGAGCCTAATGGTTCGGGATTCCAGAGGAGTTTTTTGGCTGTCCAAGGCATTAAACTCATCGGATCGTAGTCTGGCTTGAGAACACCTTTTTTGAGCGCGTAGTCTTCTAAATGGGTGTGGGGTTGCAGCCCAATGAAGAATATTGCTGGCTCTACTTTATCAGCACCAAAGATTTTTTCTAATTCTCGGTGGTAGGAGATCGTTTGGCGGATAGTTTCTATTCGTTCGTCAATCACGTTGAAAGAGTAGTTGACGGATACTACATCGTTGAAACCTGCGGCTTTGAGATCGCGGCAGTTTTCTAAAACTGTACGCAGATTGTAGCCCATGCGCATTTTACGAACTAACTCTTGAGAACCGCTAGTAATGCCGATTTCAAAGTAGTTCATCCCGGTTTGTACCATCAAGTCGCACAACTGGGGAGTGAGGTTGTCAGCGCGAATATAAGCTGCCCAGTGAATGTCGTTCATGCCAGAGTCTACAATTTTTTGCAGCAATTCCACCGCATCGTCTATAAAACGTCGAGCGGGAATAAATTGCGCGTCTGTGAACCAAAAATTGCGAATACCGCGATCGTATAACTGCCGCATTTCGGCTACAACTTCATCGGCGGGGGTGGTGCGGACTTGTTTTTCTTCTTCTACCGTGTAGACGCAATAACAACAATTGTGGGGACAGCCGCGCTTTGTTTGTACGCCGATATAAAAGTCCGACGATTGCAGGTAGTATTGAAATTCTGTCCAAATGCTTTCTATGTAGTCGTAATTGCAGGCAGTTTTCTCTATTGGGGTTGGTTGTTCGTGAATGAGGCGATCGCGCGGTTTTTCTTGCCCTACTACATAGCACCTTTCCCCTTGCAGGTCTTTGCCTTTAAGGAGCTTTTCTAGCAATGTTTCCCCTTCCCCTACCGATACAATCGTTCCCTTGGGTAGTTTGTTACTCAACTGCTCGTAAAATACGCTGACTGCTCCGCCACCAACTACCGCACGAGCTTGACTGTGATACTTTTGAGCGCGTTTTAGTCCTCTTGAGATTAATCCTTGATTGCGCCACAATTCTGTATAGTAAGAAGCTGCTAATCTCATGCCGCCAAAGGCTCCCCGTAATTTAATCCAGGGATTGCTGGCATAGTAAAATTCAAAGGCATTTTGTAAGGGGTTGCCGCCTCGCCCCCCTACTGGCGCGTAGATTTGAATATCTCGCCAAGAAAACACTAATAAAGTAGGCTGAAACTCATCTACACACTCATCTAGAGCCGGATTAAAATCTAAGGGCGGTATAACACCCAAGTCAAAAATACGCTGCTGGACTTCAGGAAATTGCTTGTGTACGCCATCGGCTAGATAGACAACCCCAATCGGAAAAATAGGATTGCACGGAAGGCGAACGTAGAGAATGCGATTTTCCATTGTGGTTTTTTAACTTCTATCTAGTCCTAGGTTCCATTTTTAGCCAGCAATACACTCTTTTTTAACCAGATTGCTTTGCCTTTGCTGGTTTCCAGATTCAATTTATCGTTTTGCTGCTGTAAGAAAATGAAAGAGCGCCACTTACTTACAGGTTTTATGAAGCTTATTCATATAACTTTACGATAACACCTACTTTACTCAGCCGAGAGATGATTTGGTGGAAATTTCTCTAAGAGTTTACGGAAAAATAAATTTTTTCTTTGCCACTTAACATCGATTTTATAGTTCGTCAATTACCTATCGATAAGTTGGCGGAAGCTTAATATAATATTTATATTCTGTCTCTCTACCCTAAGATATAGCTTGTTGAATAATGGACAGTTGGTAGTAGAGGTTACAGTAGGCGGGGATCGCTAGTGTTAGCTTTGAAGGGTAGTTTTAGGAAGCGGCGTATAAGCTCATTAGCAGTTATGGCTCAAATAATCGATCCCATACCATCGAATGAATCCAATCGTATTGTCTGCTGCTATGTAAATGCAACGAGTAAAATTCAAATAGCTCGTAGCTCTAATACAGGAAATTGGTATTTTGAGCGGGTAGTTTTTCCCGGACAAAGACTGGTATTTGAAGCCCCATCTCAAGCAGTGTTAGAGATTCATACAGGCATGATGGCAAGTTCAATTTTGTCAGATAATATTCCGTGCGATCGCTTGGTAATGGACGAAGAAAGTAGCAGTGCTTTTATGGGGCAATTAGACGCACAAGCCGCAGAAGTAGCAAATGAGGTTTTTGCTCATGCCAAGCAGGAAAATTTGACTGCCGCCATTTCTTAAAAATTGCCAAAATAAGAAACTTTAATCAATTGTTTGCGGGTTGCTAAAGTTAGCGACCCATCTGTTAAATTTAAAAACTGGTTTTTAAGGAACGATAATTTATAAAACTGAAAAGCGCGGTAAGGTAGCAGTAGAATACACCACGCTTAAGTTTTAATTGGGTTACTAGGGTTGAATTTACCTTCGTTTATTTGGTTGTGGAAAATAGCCGCTTGGTCAATGGGTTTTTCTGTCCTCGCTTATTTGCTACTAGCGGTGACAGGGGTTTGGATGTTTGGGAATAGAACCAAATCAATAGCTGCGCCGAGTTGGCTAAAATTCTTGCACTACATACTCGGTGCTAGTTTAGTTGGTTTAGTTTTACTGCTACTTGCGATTGGAATTGTCGGTACTTTAGGACATTTTGGCTCTTTGGGTCATTCGTCCCACTATGTAGCGGGGTTAGTAGTTGTGGCGCTAGTTCTACTGTCCGGCGCAAGTGCAACCCTAGTTCATGTCAAACCCTGGGCGCGGAGCGTTCACATTGGCACAAATATTACTCTACTTGCTGGGTTAGTTTGGGTATCGCTGACGGGTTGGAGCGTAGTACAAAAATATCTACCATAAACTCTGAAAAGCATAGTAAACGCAAGCAGTTGAGCCTAGTATATAGACAAACCAAGTTGCGAAAAAACCAATAGCTCTACTTATCGAAGGACCGTAAGCGTCACTGCATAATAGCCACAATAACCAATTAGGCGATCGCATTAATTCTATAGAGTGCTTGCGGAAATAAATTTCTGGTGTCTCGCCACCAGGTTCGATCTCGTAAATCAAGTTCAAGTCACTCCACCCCATCTCAAAACTTGAGAGGAGGTGTAAATGCTGGGGTGGTTCGTTGCTTGACAAGTTTAAATGTAATTATTGGTTTAATCCAAAATTCCTGTTAAATCTAGTACAAATCCCGGTAATACATCCTCACCTGACAAACTAGAAGGCGACTTTAATACCTCTACATTTTGCCCTAAGCGATAAATTTCTACTTGCTGATTTTAGGGATCGAGCAGCCAACCTAAACGCACGCCACAATCAAGATATTCTTGCATTTTTTGTTGTGTTGCTCGTAAGCCATCTGTTGCAGAGCGCAACTCTACAGCAAAATCGGGAGCCATCGGCATAAATCTGGCGGGATCGGGGTTCAAAGCTGTTAATCGCTCTCGACTAATCCAGGAAGCATCGGGAGAGCGATTTGCGCCATTAGGGAGCTTGTAGCCTGTAGAAGAATCAAAAGCTACTCCTGTTCCATCCGCGTCAGTCCAATTGCCTAAGCGGGCTGTCATACTAAGTTGCGATCAGAGGTAGTAATTGAAGGTGAGGAAAGAAAGTCATAGAGCGCAGGCGCTCACTATTAGCAGAAAGTTCAAGTAAGCCTTGGCAAAGTACATCTTCTACTTGTTCAAGGGATGAAAATGTTTGATTATAAAAGTTGTTTTCTCGAATATCTTCCCAGATATGCTCAACGGGCATTAACTCTGGACTA
>NZ_JBYCCV010000021.1:0-57323 GCF_057473825.1 Aliterella sp. E5.1 | reverse complement strand
GAATCTATCAGTTGCTTTTCCGAGTCCCAACTTAAATAGCAGTTCCGCCTACCCCCTTTCCCTGGACTAGATACTCCGATTTCTCCGGTGCGATTATATTGCTGAATTACTTTTCTGACAAACCCTTGGGATACTCCTAGATGTTTTGCAATCTCTGAGGAAGTTCTAGGGTCTGCTAGTGCATTGTATATCACCAGCCATTTTTGTTTTTCCCAATGGGATGACGCTAACTTTACTCTCTGCTTGACTGTCTCTAGGTCTAGATGAGGACAGGCTTGCGTTACTTGACTCCTGTACATTTATCTTTGCCAAAGTTCTCTCTATTTAATACTCTACTACCTCTGACCACAACTTAGTATTACATTAAGTTCCGTATTATCAACAGCAAAAAAACTTAGAGAAATAACTTATTTTAGATTTATGTTCAATTTTATAAATTTATGCCCAAGCTCGATAGATATAAAGATTGTGCCGCTTAAACTTTTGTTAAAGATTACAACTGATAATCAACAATAATTGCTTTAAATTAGCTCAATCCAACTTTCCTCACAACAAGTAGCTGTTTCATATTTTGAGGAGTGGTGCTGAAATGGTGAAGCGGACAAAACTAAGTAACTTAAAGTTCCAATTTATATATGCAAACAATTGACCAGATCAAGCATGAAAATGAGTTACCAGTTTTAATTGCTGATTGCCAAGGCTTAATTGTCTATGCCAACGAACCTTTTAACTTAGTTTTTGGCTGGCAAACTGACGAAATCCTGGGTCACAGCTTAGAATCTGTAATCCCTCACAGCTATCACGATTCCCATCATCTTGGTTTTTCTCGTTTTGCAATGACTGAGCAACCAACTGTACTCAATCATCCACTCAAGCTGATGGCCGTAACTAAAGATGGCAGAGAAATTGAATCAGAGCATTTTATTATTGCCGAGCAGCAACAGGGACAATGGATGTTTGCCGCTACCCTTCGTCCCCTCCATTCGTAGTATTTAGTAGCCTGGCTCGACTAGAATTTTATGACAGATAACTCAGCTAGTTTAATTGGTCAGTTGCGCACGACGTTAGGAAAAATGGAAGTAGCGCTTGGAGTCATTGGCGAAGCGATCGCCTGGACAGATAGCGAAGGCAAAATTCAATGGTCAAATGCTACTTTCGATCGTTTAGTTGAGCGGCAACGATTTCAAGTCTTGGCAGCAAATTTATTACATTTACTACCTTTAAAGCAACAAGGTCAAGTTGTAAGTTACGCAGCGCACCCCCTCAGCCGGGTATTGAACGAGCAAAAACAGGGGTCAGAAATTTATGAATACAAACAAGGCGATCGTGATTTATTTCTAGAAATATCCTGGACCAGCGTTCAATTCAAACAGCAGCAAACTAGCGCTGTATTGGTAATTCATGACGTTACTAAACGCAAGCAGACTGAAGAACTACTAGCTAATACTGAAGCTAAATTCCGTTCGTTGATTCAAAATAGTTCAGATATGATCTGCATTCTCGAACCAGATGGATTAATACAGTATTCTAGCCCATCCCATGAAAGACTTTTGGGCTACCCACCTAGCTATTTGATGGGTAAGAACGCTTTTGATTTTATTCACCCGGAAGATGTAAACAGCACCCTAGATGTTTTTACTCAGGCAATGCAAGATACCAGCCATACTTTGTGTGTAGAGTATCGCTTCCGACATCAAGATGGTTCTTGGTGCTATCTCGAATCAACGGTAACAAACTTGATTGACGATCCGTCGGTTAGAGGGATGGCAATCAATACTCATGATATTACTGAGCGCAAGCGGGCAGAAGCCCAACTACTTCACAATGCTTTTCACGATCCCTTAACAGGTTTGCCAAATCGGGCTTTATTTATGGATCGGCTAGGGCGGGCAGTAGAACACGCCAAAGGTCACGAAAACTATCAATTTGCGGTTTTATTTATTGATGTAGATCGCTTTAAAGTTATTAATGACAGCTTAGGACATACTTTAGGCGATCGCTTACTAATAGCGATCGCCAGTCGTTTTAACCTCTGTCTGCGCCCTGGAGACACCGTAGCGCGTTTTGGCGGTGACGAATTTACAATTTTACTAGAAGGAATTAAAGATGTTAGCGATGCCCTGCAAGTTGGCGAACAAATTCAATCACAATTGCAACTAAGTTTTGATTTAGGCAAGGGGCAAGAGATATTTACAACTGCCAGCATTGGTATTGCTCTTGGTGGTGCGGAGTGCGCTCGTGCCGAAGATATATTACGCCATGCTGATATTGCTATGTACCGCGCTAAAGCTTTAGGAAAAGCGCGTTGTGTGATATTTAAAGTCAATATGCACGATCGCGCGATCGCCCGACTTCAGTTAGAAACCGATCTGCGCCTAGCCATCGAACGCAACGAGTTTTGTTTGTACTATCAACCGATTGTTTCGCTGGCAACTGGTTGGCTCAACGGCTTTGAAGCTTTAATTCGCTGGCAACACCCCCAAAAAGGACTGATTTTCCCGACAGAGTTTATTGCTGTAGCTGAAGAAACCGGGGCGATCGTTCCCATCGGTAAATGGGTTCTGCGTACCGCCTGTCATCAAATGAGCCAATGGCAAAAACAGTTTCCCTTCCATCCACCGCTAAGTATTAGTGTCAATATTTCGGCTAAACAGTTTTCTGAGCCGGATCTCAATCATCAAATTAGTCAAGTTTTGCAAGAGACTGGACTAGATGCTAGTAGCTTGAAGTTAGAGCTAACTGAAAGCATCCTGATGGAAAATGCTGAATCTACCATTGCGATTCTCCAGCAAATTAAAGCAATGAAAGTTCAGTTGTATATGGATGACTTTGGCACGGGTTATTCTTCCTTAAGTTACCTGCATCGTTTTCCGATTGAAAGGTTAAAAATTGACCGTTCTTTTATTAATCTTATGGAGCTAGAAAGCGAAACTCCAGCGATCGTTCAGGCAATTATTACCTTAGCTCACAATTTGGGGATGAACGTTACAGCCGAAGGCATAGAAAAAGTAGAGCAACTGCAAAAACTCAAAAAGTTGGGCTGTGAGTATGGACAAGGATATTTTTTCTCTAAGCCCGTTGATGCGGTAACTGTAGAGACTTTCTTTCTTAATAGGCGAAATTGGTTGACTTCTAGCGGAACTGATACTTTTGGCGTGATGCAAAAAAATCCTCAAAATCTCAAGTTAAAGAAAAATTCTAGCCTTTGACAACTTCTACTACTGTCAATTCGATCCATGTTATTGCTATTTTTAGAGCTAGGGCGATCGTCAATAACTTCTCTGAACTCAACAACGTAGCCGATCATTTTTGCTTGTTTAATCTTGGCTAAAAACAGATAATCTCAACGGGCGCATGGGTTCGGTATAACGGCACAGTTGAGCGGTCGCAGATGACCTCGAACCCAGCACCAATATCTTTCGTCGATCCGCTCCAACACCGTGTTAGCTGGCTGGCTGTTGTCGAGCTTTTTGCATGACAGACTCTA
Organism: Aliterella sp. E5.1; assembly: GCF_057473825.1. Classification (NCBI taxonomy): domain Bacteria; kingdom Bacillati; phylum Cyanobacteriota; class Cyanophyceae; order Chroococcidiopsidales; family Aliterellaceae; genus Aliterella; species Aliterella sp. E5.1. The sequence goes on along the minus strand of NZ_JBYCCV010000021.1, from coordinate 53,836 downwards.
TGTACTCTGCTTTGCTCATTGTATATGCTTCTCGATCACTCGAAAAGCGTTGAGCAAAATTGTACTTCACTTGTGCATAATGTGCTGCTTCGTCTGAATGCCCGCGAAGGTAGTCCCGAAACAACAAACGCTCCCACAATACGCTGTCTGGCTCAACCATATGGATATGATGAGTGCGTGGATTATTAGGTGGCAACCCTTTTACAAAAAACATCCGTTGAGGGTCGGGATTATCAAACCAATAAGCATAGCCCAAGTGTTCTAGCTGAGAAACTGCAACTTGTTTTGCTTCTGCAAGTGAGCGTACCCCTGCCAATAAATCAATAATAGGTTTTGCAGCCAATCCTGGAACTGCGGTGCTGCCAAAATGCTCAATACGAGTGATGAAACCGCCATCTAAAACCGCCCTAATGCGTGCAGCTTCCTGTCCAAAAAGAAATACCCAGTTTGGATCGTATTCAACGATGACAACTTCATCCATTAGTCTGTAATTCGTTGATGAGGGACTAGACTAACCTAACACCGAACTTCCCAAAGACAACCTAGAAATGAAGCCTGCTAACTATTTATTGTACTGAAACTTTCCGTATAATCCTTTACTAAACCACAACATACATACATCCTAGTCATTTCATAGGCATGATAAGAAGAAATTTTCCGTATATCCATCCTGTATGGGGGTGTTATACAGAAAAGTTTCCTATATGCCTTATTATCTGGATTTTTCTAGTTAAAGTCCTTCCAAAAAGATGGGAGATAAAGATATAAATCATTTTTACTTTTATAGCTCTTGCTCGTCTTCAACATCAATGCAATTAGTTATGGCGGGTTTAATGTTAGGAAGCGCGATCGCCCAAACAAACGCGGCGATCAGTACAAGAGAATTAGAGGTTTTCTAACAAAATTGCTAAAAGAGATAAATTGCCCTACTCTGTCAATTCGATCCATGTTATTGCTATTTTTAGCTAGGGCGATCGCGCCAGCAAGTCAGCATAGGAGCAAAAAGAGTAAAAATTATTATGGCTTTAGAATACCCAGACGATTTGAAATATCTAGACTCTCACGAGTATGTGCGCTTCGATGGCAATATTGCAACTCTTGGCATTAGTGCTTTTGCTGTAGATCAATTGGGCGATATTGTCTTTTTAGAATTGCCTGATGTGGGAGAACTTGTTACCAAAGGCGAAACTTTTGGTTCAGTAGAATCTGTAAAAGCTGTGGAAGACTTGTATCCCGCCGTTAGCGGTACAGTCATTGAACGCAATGAGGCGGTGATCGAAGCCCCCGAACAAGTTGCTGAAGACCCCTATGGTGAAGGCTGGTTGCTCAAAGTGCGCGTTGAAGATCCGAGCGAAGCTGATGATGCTTTAACAGCTTCAGAATATCGCGCTTCAGTAGAAGGTCACTAATAGTCAATTAGGGGCTAGAGAAGTATAAATTTTTACTAAAAATTATTAAGAATCTAGTCCCCATTTGCAAAAAAAATGTTGCAGAATATGTATAAAGTCACGTCTGGAGAGCCGTTTAGTGGTAGTTAGTCTTCGTACTCAGGCAGTAGATGAAAAGCAATTAATCGAGCGATCGCCCGATTTTCTGCAACGGCATATCGGATCGAACGCCGCCCAAATCCAACAAATGCTAGAGATACTGGGACTAGCAAGCTTAGATGACTTGATAGATAAAACTGTACCGCAGTCAATTAGGCAAAATAAACAGCTAAATCTACCCGCACCATTGAACGAACAAGCAGCTTTAGCCAAATTAAAAGCAATTGCTGTCAAAAATGAGGTATTTCGCTCATACATAGGTATGGGCTACCATAATTGCATTACGCCGCCCGTAATTCAAAGAAATATTCTTGAAAATCCCGGCTGGTACACGGCTTATACTCCCTATCAGCCCGAAATTGCCCAAGGACGACTAGAGGCGCTACTCAACTTCCAAACAGCGATCATTGACTTGACGGGGTTAGAAATTGCCAATGCTTCCTTGTTAGATGAAGCAACGGCGGCGGCGGAAGCAATGACCATGAGCTACGGAATTAGCAAAAATAAATCTAAGATCTTTTTTGTCAGCGATAGTTGTCATCCCCAAACTATTGAAGTTATCCAAACTCGCGCCCAACCATTAGCTATTGATGTAATTGTTGGCAACCATCAAAATTTTAATTTTGAGCAGCCAGTTTTTGGCGTATTGCTCCAATATCCAGCCACCGACGGCACAATTTACGATTACCGCGCTTTTGGAGAAAAAGCCCACGCCCAGGGTGCTTTGGTGACAGTAGCTGCCGATATATTGAGTTTGACTTTGTTATTGCCTCCAGGGGAATTTGGCGCAGATATAGCCGTAGGTAGCACTCAGCGCTTTGGCATTCCCCTTGGTTACGGCGGACCTCATGCGGCATATTTTGCCACCAAGGAGGAGTACAAACGGCAAGTACCAGGGCGAATTGTCGGGGTTTCTAAAGACGTACAGGGTAAAACGGCGTTGCGTCTAGCATTGCAAACAAGGGAACAACATATTAGACGAGACAAAGCCACTAGCAACATTTGTACAGCCCAAGTTTTACTCGCGGTAATGGCGGGAATGTATGCGGTGTATCATGGCGCTGAGGGGCTAAAAAACATTGCTCAAAATATTCACGATTTAACGTCAGTTTTAGCAACAGGCTTGCAAAAGCTGGGCTACAAGCTGGGTAGTACAGAGTTTTTTGATACAGTTAGGGTAGATTTGGGACTTCGCCTAAATTCTAACGACATCCTCACTGCCGCCCAAAAACGAAAAATTAATTTCCGGACTTTGAGCAATAAATCTATCGGCATTTCTTTAGATGAAACTACTACAATTCAAGACGTTCAAGAACTGTTAGAGATTTTTGCTCCAAATAATTCTTTGCCTTTTACTGTTGCAGAATTAGCAAGTCAAGTTGCAGCAACTCAACCCAATTTAAAACGTACTAGCAGCTACTTGACTCATCCGGTATTCAACAGCTACAAGAGCGAAACCGAGCTTTTACGTTACCTGTACCGCTTGCAATCTAAAGATTTATCGTTAACTACCTCCATGATTCCTTTGGGTTCATGCACGATGAAGTTAAACGCAACGGCGGAAATGATGCCTGTAACTTGGGCAGAATTTGGTAATATTCACCCCTTTGCACCGCAAAGTCAAACCAAAGGTTATCAAGAATTATTTGCTCAACTTGAAACCTGGCTTGGAGAAATTACTGGTTTTGCAGGTATTTCGCTCCAGCCAAACGCTGGATCTCAAGGAGAATATACAGGCTTACTTGTAATTCGTCAGTACCACGAAACACGTGGCGAAGCACATCGCAATGTGTGTTTGATTCCTACTTCCGCCCACGGTACAAACCCCGCTAGTGCGGTGATGTGCGGGATGAAAGTAGTTCCCGTTGCTTGTGACGAGCAAGGTAATGTAGACTTAGCTGATTTGCAAGCCAAAGCCCAAAAGCATAGTAACGAACTTGCAGCATTAATGGTTACTTATCCTTCTACTCACGGTGTTTTTGAGGAAGAAATTAAGGATATCTGCGCGATAGTTCACAGTCACGGCGGACAAGTGTACATGGACGGGGCAAATATGAACGCCCAAGTAGGTTTATGCCGTCCGGGAGACATTGGCGCGGATGTTTGTCATTTGAACTTACACAAAACTTTTTGTATTCCTCATGGCGGCGGTGGCCCAGGAATGGGACCAATTGGGGTAATGGCTCATTTAGTGCCATTTTTGCCGAGACACTCGGTAGTTTCCATGGGCGGCGAACAAGGAATTGGAGCCGTAGCGGCGGCTCCTTGGGGTAGTGCCAGTATTTTGACCATTTCATGGATGTACATCGCCATGATGGGCGCTGAGGGTTTAACTCAAGCAACTAAAGTAGCAATTCTCAATGCCAACTATATCGCTCATCAACTTCAGGCTCATTACCCTGTGTTGTATAAAGGCAAAGCTGGACTTGTAGCTCATGAGTGTATTTTGGACTTACGGAGCCTAAAAAAAAGCGCCAGTATCGAAGTAGATGATATTGCCAAACGCTTGATGGATTACGGCTTTCATGCCCCGACAGTTTCTTGGCCCGTGGCTGGGACAATTATGGTAGAGCCGACGGAAAGCGAATCGAAAGCCGAATTAGATCGTTTTTGTGCGGCAATGACTTTAATTCGTCAAGAAATTGGCGAAATTGAGCAAGGCAACGCAGATATGCAAGATAATGTCTTGAAAAATGCCCCCCACACGGCGGAAGTATTGATGAGTGACGAGTGGAAACATTCTTATAGCCGCCAGAGTGCTGCTTACCCTGCACCGTGGACGCGAGAATATAAGTTTTGGACGGCAGTTAGTCGCATAGATAATGCTTTTGGCGATCGCAATTTTGTTTGTTCTTGTCTGCCCATGGAGGCATATACAGATAGTTAATAAATTATTACTATATTGCTCTATCCGCTTTCTTGAGAAGGCGGGTTTTTGCTCTTAGAGCATTAGCGATAAACAATTTTGGTTGCTGCTGTTGATAATGCGCTAACTTTATGTTTAAATCAGGTTTCATAGCCTTGTTGCACATTTTCAGCGACACGTTTGAGACGTTGCAATTGACTTTGCATATCTGCTTTGGTTAAATACGAGGCAAAGATCTTAAAACCCCAGCGAATAACGAGGTTAGGAATCTCAAACTGAAAACAATTGACTAGAAGCGTCCCGTGTGATGTAGGCTTGCATTCCCACAAGTCGCTGCCTTGAAAAAATCCCTCAAAACTCCATACAATCAATCCTGGTTTTCGCTCCTTAACCACTGCTTCAAGAGTTGGTTTGATGATAGGGATCATAATTATAAAACGGCTGCAACTACCTAGCTCCGTACTCCAGCCGCCCACAGGTTCGCATCTTAACAATGGGTTTAACCATTTGTGCATTAAAACGCGATCGCTTATACAATGCTCGACTACCTTGGGGCTTGCATTAATTTCTATTGATTGCTCAAATTGCTGAGATGACATAGCAGCTAACAATAATTACTCGTATTTTTAGTAACAAATACTGACTCAACTAATTTAGATGCTTGGATATTAATAACTTTTTGAAAGTTACCTAAATCACCAAAAATTATGAAATTACTGACGTTTTAACTGTAATTCTCCACAAAGGTAGATGTGTAATAGTATTTTTCATAATAACTCTGTATAGAGATACATTGTGGTGTTTTATAGGTCAACTTATGACTAAAGAGCAAGTACAAGTAGTCGGATAAGATTTATTAGTGGGCGTATTAAGGAGTTATTTGTAAAAACAATGATCGTACTTTTTTCAGTGGTGTCTAACCTTAATTTACAAAAATCATGAATGTAACTTGGCAAGAAATAATACCAGCAACAGGTATTAATGTATCAGTAAATACTCAAAAGTTTTTAGCGCAAATTACACCAGCGCCAGGAATAGACGTAACTCAACCAAGGCAAGCGGTTGAAAATAGTGTTGATTACGCACAAAATATTTTTCAACAGCTAATAGCATTTATCCCTAACTTGCTTGCAGCCGTAGCAATTTTGCTAGTTGGCTTAATTGTTGCCTACATCGCCAAAGCCATAATCAAAGGACTTCTTAAGCGTACTAACATAGATAATCGCATTGCCGCTAGTATAATGGGTCGTAGCGATCGCGGCGACTTGCTCAAGGTCGAAGAATTCATCGGCAGTGTTGCTTTTTGGACTGTCATTCTGTTTACCGTAGTAGCAGTTTTACAAACGCTACAGCTAGAAGTAGTTTCAAGACCCCTTGGTACGTTCCTCAATCAGCTAATTGGATTTTTACCGAGATTGCTAGGAGCGTTAATATTTCTGGGTGTTGCCTGGCTAGTAGCAACCGTAGTCAAACTCATAACTACCCGTGGATTGCAGGCAGTTAGGTTAGATGAGCGCGTAAATCAACAACCAGAGGGTACTCCTCCACAGGCAGATCGTTTATCTCTTAGCGATACTATTGGCAATGCCCTGTATTGGTTCATCTTTTTACTGTTTCTAATTCCAATTTTAGATACTTTAGGTTTGCAGCAAGCGTTGCAGCCTGTAGAAAACTTGGTTGATGAGATTCTCTCAATTTTGCCCAATATCTTAGCCGCCGTGCTAATTGCTGGGGTAGGTTGGTTGTTGGCGCAAGTAGTACGCCGGATTGTAACCAACTTACTTGCAACTACAGGAATCGACCAAGCAGGAGTAAGGTTTGGCTTGCGTCGGACGGCAGGAGGGCAAACCCTGTCAGGAATTATTGGCACAATTACTTACGTGTTGATTTTGATTCCGGTGGCGATCGCAGCGCTTAATGCTTTACAAATTGCGGCGATCTCGGTTCCGGCGATCGCGATGTTGCAACAAATCCTCAATGCTTTACCAGGAATATTCACCGCCGCATTGATTTTGATTGCTGCTTATTTTATCGGGCGTTTTTTGGCAGACTTGGTTACAAGCATCCTCACCAGTCTGGGATTCAATAGCATTTTCTCAGTGCTAGGATTACCGTCACCTACCAGACAAAGGGCTGTTCCGCCGCCTTCAACACCGTCAGTTGTAGTTATCCCGCCGCCAAGTACAGGATCGCAAACCGTTCTTCAGCCAGATTCTACTAACGCCGCCCAGCAGTTGGCAACTAGAACCCCCTCAGAACTTGTCGGCATTATTACCCTAGTGGGAATTATGCTATTTGCGACTTTAGCGGCGGTGAATATTTTAAATATTCCCGCCCTAACAGCGTTGGTAGGCGGATTAGTCCTGATCTTAGGGCGCATTCTTGCCGGATTGGTAGTATTTGGCGTTGGTTTGTTTTTGGCGAACTTGGTGTTTAACATTATTAGCAGCTCTGGCGATCGCCAAGCGCAAATTTTGGCTCAAGTTGCCCGGATTGCAATTATTGCTTTTGTGTCAGCTTTGGCGCTAAATCAAATCGGCATTGCCAGCGATATTGTTAATCTAGCCTTTGGTTTGCTATTAGGGGCTTTGGCGGTGGCTTTAGCTCTTGCCTTTGGCTTGGGTGGACGCGATATTGCTAAAGAGCAAACTAGAGAATTACTAGACTCGTTCAAGCAACAACGCAACCAGCCACCACGAGTTTAGGCTGTTAGTTGCAAAGGATCTAGCTCCCCCTGAATCCACGCTAGATCCTTCAAGGGGAAAACCTTTCCAGCATACTGGCTCCCCCTAAAAAGGGAACTTTAATATTTTCCCCCTTTTTAAGGGGAGGCAAAAAGCGGGTATGGCTCTCTCTTGCAAACTTTTGTGGAAGGAAACCTCCCCCACAAAGTTTGCGCTTCTTCCCGCTTTATTGCCGTGGGCTAGGGGGAAGCTCACCGGATCGCACGTTATCCAACTTCTTGTTTCTTGCCTTTCACGTCTGCTATTCCCAACTTACTTGCTATCTCATCTTTAATCCGGTTCATGATCGAAGCTTCATCCAAAGATTCTAAAATCCGGCTGACTACCGCTTTCGGGCTTTCTGTACCCCAAGAAGCTCCATTAGCTAAGTAAACTTTGGCTACTTGCCCAATCCCGTAGGAAGAAACCCCCGCTACCGCCGCTTGCGTCACAGCTACGGATACATAAGCACCCAACGTAGCGCCCCCGGTAGCGGGCGCAGACAAACCAAGTAAACCTTTAAGGGAACTCAAACCTAAATTTGCCAAAAGTTCGCTTGCACTAATTCCGCCCATACTCAGGGCAATTTTTTGTAATAGAGCGATCGCACCTGCTTTGGTCATCTCAATCCCATATAACTTAGATAAAGTCACGATCAAAGTTATGTCAATAACTGCGCCGCTAAAGAGATCGACTACTGTAACCGGGTTAAGAGCGATCGCTAATGATTTGGTCATTACTCCCCGCCAAATCAACTTATTCGCGCTCAGTTCTCTAATTTCTAGTTTTCGCGCTAACAAGCGCTCGTTTACATTGTCAGCGTACAGCATGGTGTTGAGGGCAACTAAAGCTTTACCTTCTCGGTGCAAAATCTCTAATATTTTTAGCTTCATCTCCTGAATTTGCGGTTCTCCAGGGCTACGTTGCACAAAACGGCTGCCATCGGGGCGCACAATCGCTTTAGTAACTAGCGGAGAACCTGCCGCCATCACAATTTCATCGGGGGAAAGTAGCTCTTTTACTCGTTCATCGCGGATTTTGTGATAAATTGCCAAGCGATCGGCTTGGGGGTACTGATCGATTTTGTTAAATACAAGTAAAATCGGCTTACCAGCATTCCGCAGTTGCGACAAGGCAACCTGCTCTACCTTGGTCATATCACCAGCAATTACAAACAAAATTAGATCGGTTTGTTGAGCTATCTCTTTAGCCAACAAAGCGCGAGTTTCGCCATCTACTTCATCCAAGCCTGGAGTATCAATCAACTCCACTTGCGAATTACCCGCCCCCGGTAGCGTCACCATGACTGTGCGAGATTCACCATCGCCGATAAATTGCTCGTCAATTTTCCAAGCAGCTTTGGCGGCGGTACGAGTAACGCCGTGCAGTACCCCTGTATCAAATACTTTTTGCCCTAATAAAGCATTCAGCAAAGAAGACTTACCCCTTCCTACCATGCCAAAGGCGGCAATTTGGACTACTTGACGCTCTAAGTTGTCTAACATCGTCTCCAATTGAGCAATTTCTGTCTCTAAAGGGCGGCGCTCTTGGGGTGTCAAGTCAAGTTTATTAATCAAATCTTGTAAAGCGGTTTGAGCTTGTGTGTAATTCAACTGCGCCTGAATATCGCCAAAACTCCAAATCGCATTATCCAAATCTGCATCAGTAGAGGAATCCGGCAAAGGAGGGGTAGGTTCAGGCAAGTTGTAGCTCAAGGGTAGCGCTCCTCAAAATATATCTTTTGCTTTTCGATCCTAGCGACTTAATCGGGCAAAATAGTTAAAAAAACGCCAAAGATTTAAACCTATTCTTATACCTTAGACAGGTTTAAGATCGCGATCGCCCTATGTCTTTGTGCTTTTGTGTCAATCAACATCTTTTGGTAATAATTAAGAAATTACTTAGCCTCAGTGCCATCAATATTTATCGTGAGTGGGAAGTATTTGCCAGAAACAACCGCCTATGTCAGGATTACACGGCAATCTTGGCAACAAGGCTTGCTGGAAGGGGATGTAAAAGCCGGAGAGTTTGAATGGCATTTTCAATGGTGTTTTCGCCGAGGAGAATTGTCTGTCAAGCCTTCCTCTGGTCGTGCCTTAATTAAAGAACCCCTAGGTCGCTTTTTAGAACAACGAGATTATCAGCTAGAAGCTGGGGGCGATTATGACTTTACAATTCGCGCCGATTTGTAGCCTTTAGGTATCTTTCAATCAATAAAATGGCAACTAGATCGTCTATAGGTCTTGGTGGCTCTCTCAAGCCCTGGGGGAGAAGTTTAGTTAATCCTTGAGGCGGGTACATCTGCCAATAGCGATCGCGCGCTTCCAACGTGCTGTTGTGTTCGTCTACCATAAAAATCGCTACTGTAGAGGGCAATTGTGTCTTAAGCTGCTTTTGCCATTGTTTAGAGGTAGTGCGATCGCCCATCACTACTATAGATATGGGAAATTTTTGGAGGATTGATTGCATAACTGAAGTCGCCTCCTCTGCCGATACAACTTGATGGTAATGCAGTTGCAAATCTTCGCCCATTACCGCCAATCCGCACTTATCTCGACCGGGATCGAAGCCCAAAATCATTTGTTGCCTCACAGTTTTCCTATTAATTTAGAGTTTATTTTGTTCCTCCTTGGTTGCTTTGCCTGCTTTTTATCGGTGCAGGATTAAGCGCATCTCTTAATTGGTTGCCAATTAGCTTTCTTGTGCCAAAAACCACTTGTCCATTTTTGACGGCAACTAATTGCACTTGAGAAGGGCCCGCCGTATAAATATCATCTGCGGCAATAGCTTTGATTTCTACGGGCTGATTGTACTGCCTTACTTGCTCAATAAAGCCTACTAGAGTTTCTAACCTCCCATCGCCAATTTCAATCGCATCTCCCAATATCCCTGCACGACGGGCGCGAAACTTTGCCGCACTTAGTAATAGTCCTACCTTTTGACGTATTTCTTGACCTGCGGTCGAGGGAGCGGCAGGAATCGCCGCCAATACATCACCTTTAGAAAAAACTACCTTATTTTCAGCGACATCGATCGCGGCTTGAACATTTCTTTCTCCCAAAAGGTAGTTTCCCGCCGAAATAACTCGCACTACATAATCTCGACCATCATCAATTTGGGCAATTACTTGCTCAACTTGGGTTTTGGATATCTGTACGGCTAGTTCATTATCGGGATCGGTTCCGGGTTGAGTTAGTTCTATTGCTACCCGATTTGCTTCGCGCAACAGTTGTTCAATAGCTTGACGCGCAGCTACTGTTTGCTGTATACGTACAACCCCCGCCGCTAAGACTCGACCGCTTTCTAGGGCAACATTTCCCTGGCGCAGAACTTGATAATCTTGATAATAACCTTCGAGTTTGGCAACTTCTTGTTCCAGATATTCCCGTTGACTCTCTAACTGTTTGAGCAGATTTTCTCTACCTGCGATGACGCGATCGCGCTCTGCAATCTCCTGGTCAAGCTTAGAAATCGCGTTATCGCGATCTGCAATTTGACTTCTGACTTCCTCTAGCTGTTTGCCAATTTGTTGGCGTTCATTTTGAAGTTTTTGAATTTCTGCTTGCAATGACTTTGCTTGCTGGGAGACTTTTTGCAGTAAATTTCTAGCCTCAATAAATCTAGTTGTAATTTTACTTAGCTGGGTTTGGTTGCGGCTTAGTTGAGCTTGAGTTTGGGCTTGCTTTGCTTGAGTGCGGCTTAGTTGGGCTTGAGTTTGGGCTTGCTTTGCTTGAGTGCGGCTTAGTTGGGCTTGAGTCTGCGTTTGTTTGGCAATTACCGCCTGTAACGATTCATTCGTTGCTTGCAAACGTCTTTGAGCTTGGGCTTGCCTTTTTTCGGCGGCTTTTTGTTCAATTCTAGATTGCTGCAAGTCTTTTTCTACACTGCTTTTTTGGATTCTTGTGGCTTCTAGTTCTTTAGTTGTAGCTTCTACCTGCTGGCGCTTGGTACTAAGGTCTGTTTGAATTTTCTCTAATTCAAATACTCCCGTCCGCAAGCTTTTATCTGCCGCAAATAAAATTGCTAAGGTTGATGCTGAAATGAGGCTACCTGTAAAGATTGTCACTAAAACCGCAGTTTTGCGCGGGCGGAGCTTAAATAAGCTCAGTCGAGCTTTTCCTACCCGCGTGCCAATGCGATCGCCTACAGTCGCGATTACACCACCCAAAATCAAAATTGCCGCAATCAGGATTATCCCTGTGGTCATGTTCAGTCATCCACCTTTGCCCACTCAGATACAGCCTACTGCAACCGCCTAGCTTTTGGTGACTTCCGGCAATTTATGCAACGGGAGAGAATGTGCCTTTATTAGGTAAACTGCTGGCTTAAAGCTACCGGGTTGTGGAGAGTAATCTTTTTTTTGTGAATGGAAATCATCTCATCAGTCCGCAAATCTCCCAAAAGCCGAGTTACAGTAACGCGAGTAGATCCAATTGCTTCAGCGATCGCTTGGTGGGATAGCTTCAGATCGATGGTAATTCCTTCCGTTGTTGGTACGCCAAAATCTCGGCACAAAATTAGTAAAAAACTTACTAATCTCGAACCCATATCGCGGTGCGCCAAAGTTTCAATCATCATTTCTGTTTGCAAAATCCGCGATGATAAGCCTTTTAGCATCAACATCGACAATTCTGGATTGCTTTTTAAAGATTGTTCTACTTGTTCTATGGGTGCAGAAAGTAGTTCTACAGGCGTAAATGCTACCGCATGATAAAATCTATCCGAGCGTTGCCCAGTAAGCAGCGACAGTACCCCAAACACGCTATTTTCTCTGAGCAATGCTACAGTTATTTCTTCTCCAGCCTCGTAAACTCTAGAAAGTTTAACTGCACCCTTGAGCAAAAAATATACTCGTTCTGCTGGGTCGCCTGGAAAAAATATTGTTTTACCCCGTTCGCAGACTTCGACAACTGGGGGAAACGATCCTGTTCCTATTTGACGAAATACCGCCGCTAGCGGTTTATCTTGCATCACGATCATATTCCTGCCCTAACTGATATCCTACAACCTATACAAAACTCAGTAGTTTTGTATCACTACATCACTTAATATGACTTTAAACTGTTTTTTTGTATTATCGACTACATAATTTTTAAGAGAAAATTATTTTTGTAAAAAATTTACGTATTGAAGTGCAACAAAAACTAGATGCCCAAATTCGGGTATGCTCCTAGTTGAGAATATTTTTAACTGAAAACTTATTGTTTAGTAGCTCAAAAATATTAATTTATGCTTAATTTAACGGGAAAAAACGCCTTAGTAACTGGAATTGCCAACAATCGCTCGATTGCTTGGGGTATTGCTCAACAACTACACAAAGCTGGAGCAAACATCGGCATTAGCTATCTGCCCGACGAGCGTGGCAAGATGGAAAATAAAGTCGCAGAACTTGTAAAACCACTCAATCCCAGCTTATTTGTGCCTTGTAACGTCCAAAGTGACGAGCAGATTAAGGAAATGTTTGCAGCGATCGCAGATAAGTGGGGCAAATTAGATATTCTCATTCACTGTCTAGCTTTTGCCAATAAAGAAGACTTGACTGGTAACTTCAGCAACACCTCGCGTCCTGGTTTTAATCAAGCCTTAGAAATTAGTACCTATTCGTTAGTTCAGTTAAGCGGTGCAGCCAAACCATTGATGAGCGAAGGCGGTAGTATTGTGACTCTAACTTATTTAGGAGGCGATCGCGTTGTACCAAACTACAACGTGATGGGCATTGCCAAAGCAGGCTTAGAAATGAGCGTGCGTTATTTAGCCGCCGAATTAGGGACGCAAAACATTCGAGTAAATGCCATCTCCGCAGGTCCAATTCGGACTTTGGCATCTTCCGCCGTGGGAGGCATTTTAGATATGATTCATCATGTGGAAGAAATTGCGCCATTGCGACGCACGGTGACGCAGCTAGAAGTAGGAAATGCCGCCGCATTTTTGTGTAGTGATTTAGCAAGTGGAATTACTGGGCAAATTTTGTATGTAGATGCAGGCTACGAAATTATGGGAATGTAAAGACATAACAGCGCTAACTATCTAAGGATCTTTTGATAAAACGTGCAGCTACTAGCATCTTCAGTCAAGATTGAATAATAGATAGTTCTAAGTTAGTTTTATGCAAACAAGCGATCGCCAAATCCTATCATCTCTGTCTAACATTCCTACCCGCACGGCTTCTATTCGTCGTACTACCAAAGAAACCGATATAGAAGTTAGTGTCAATCTAGATGGTACGGGAAAATGCAATGCCAATACAGGCGTACCTTTTCTAGACCATATGCTGCACCAAATAGCGAGTCACGGACTAATTGACTTAGAAGTGCAAGCAACAGGCGATCTAGAAATAGACGATCATCATACCAATGAAGATGTTGGTATCACTCTAGGACAAGCATTAGGTAAAGCGTTAGGCGATCGCCAAGGGATTGCACGTTTTGGCAACTTTCTCGCGCCCTTAGACGAGGCTTTAATCCAAGTAGCGTTAGACTTCTCAGGAAGACCCCATCTTAGTTATGGCTTGCAAATTCCCACGCAAAGAGTAGGAACTTACGATACTCAGTTAGTGCGAGAATTTTTTGTAGCGATCGTCAATCACAGTCAAATGACGTTGCACATCCGCCAACTTGACGGCATTAATTCTCACCATATTATTGAAGCAACATTTAAAGCTTTTGCGCGTAGCTTGCGCCTAGCAATGGAAATCGATCCCCGGCGTAACGGAGCAATTCCTAGCTCTAAAGGCGTTTTGTAATTACTCCCAGACAAATATTAATTAAGTTAAATCTGGTGGTCAGACCCGAATAGAGGTCTATTGCCTGAAACTTGCGTACTTTAAGATAAAACACTTTTGCAGGGGGCTTGGGCGGTATCTTTTCGGAGGAATCCTTCCCCCGAAAAATGCCTTGGGAGTCAACTCGTCCCCAATGGGGGGTTTGGGGGGCAGACCCCCCATATCTTGGTTTTTCTTAGGTATTCCCTACTTAAACTAAAAGCAAGCAAATTTAAATAAAACCATTATGACCACTACAACTAAATTCCTTACGCTTGAGGAATTTTTGCAGCTACCAGAAACAAAGCCTGCTAGTGAATATATCAAAGGTCAAATTTTTCAAAAACCTATGCCCAAAAGCAAACATAGCCTATTACAACTACAAGCTTGTAATGCGGTTAATGATCTAACGGCAAAAGCAAAGATTGCCTATGCTCTCCCAGAGTTGCGTTGTACCTTTGGCGGACGTTCAATTGTTCCTGATGTTGTGGTTCGATTATGGCAAAATATTGAATTTGATGAAAATGGTGAACCCATAGACGATGTAAAAATTGCCCCCGATTGGACAATCGAGATTTTATCACCAGAGCAAAGCTCAAACCGCGTCACAGGAAACATTCTCCACTGCCTCCAGCATGGTTGTCAGCTAGGCTGGCTAATAGATCCCGACGATCGCTCTATTTTAGTTTTTCGACCCAACCAGTCGCCCATATTGTGCATAGATAGCGATCGCATTCCTGTACCTAAAGATGTTCCCCTTGACCTCACCGCAGAACAACTATTTGATTGGCTCAAAATGGTGTAAAACGCTACTGTATGCCAGATATCGCTCTTTTGGCAGTGGTTTTCGGCTAGGTTAGATATGATATAAAAGTCGATAATTCTTAAAAAATATTAATCAATGCTGACTTCCTCCTCTGGCTTGTCCAAGGTCAAAGACTCAGTAAAAGAGAAAATTTTCTTCGGTCAAGAACCAAGCACCGAGTTAATCGCAATTCTTACTGTATATTTTGTTCAAGGTATTTTAGGATTAGCGCGGTTAGCCGTTAGCTTCTTTCTTAAAGACGAATTAGGCTTAAGCCCAGCCAACGTATCCGCCTTATTTGGCATTGTTGCCTTACCTTGGATTATCAAACCACTGTTTGGTTTTTTGTCCGACGGGTTGCCGATATTTGGCTATCGGCGGCGACCATACTTAGTATTGTCAGGACTGATTGGTACAGTATCCTGGATTGCTCTTGCGACAGTTGTCCACTCTCCCATTGCCGCCACTTGTGCGATCGCTCTTGGTTCTCTTTCCGTTGCCATTAGTGATGTGATTGTGGATTCATTGGTAGTAGAACGAGCTAGAGTAGAATCCCAAGCAGAAGCCGGGTCTTTGCAGGCTCTTTGCTGGGGAACAACTGCTGTTGGAGGCTTAATCACTGCCTACTTTAGCGGCTTGCTTCTAGAGCATTTCACAACGCGCACAGTATTTGGAATTACCGCTTTATTTCCCTTAATTGTCTCTGCTGCCGCCTGGTTTATCTCCGAAGTTCCAATTAGAAAAGTCGATGAATCTCCAAACCACAATTGGTTAAACGTCAAAGACCAAATTAAACAACTGCGCCAAGCTATTACCCAAAAATCGATTTGGCTACCTACAGCCTTTGTATTTATTTGGCAAGCTACCCCAACGGCAGACGCGGCATTTTTCTTTTTCACCACCAACGAGTTAGGCTTTCAACCCGAATTTTTAGGTAGAGTGCGCCTAGTCACAAGCATTGCCTCTATAGTTGGGATTTGGATATTTCAGCGCTTCCTCAAAACTGTTCCCTTTCGAGTCATCTTTGGCTGGAGTACCTTACTCTCGGCAGTATTGGGTATGACGATGCTACTACTTGTAACTCATGCTAACCGCAGTTTGGGGATAGGTGATCGCTGGTTTAGCTTGGGCGATAGCTTAGTGCTGACGGTGATGGGACAAATTGCTTATATGCCTGTATTAGTTCTAGCAGCGCGTTTATGTCCGCCAGGAGTAGAAGCAACTTTATTTGCTTTACTAATGTCCGTCTCTAACCTAGCTTCAATGGTTTCCTATCAATTGGGTGCTGCCTTAATGCACCTCCTTGGTATCGCTCAAACCAACTTTGACAACCTGTGGATATTAGTAATTATTGCCAATCTCTCAACTTTGCTACCTCTACCTTTCCTCAACTGGCTACCAGATAAAGAAACGGAACCAACCGCACCAATTTTAGCCAGCGACACTAACTACAAAGGCATCATCCCTGATTGGATGCCAGAATTTGTCCCCCAATCTTTAATTCAAGAGCCAGCTAAAAAACCTGTTGATTAACAGCTACTTTCAAATTCATAAACCTAATCTATGCAACTCCACGAACGAGCATCTACCGTCCCTCTCAACTCCTACGATCGTCAAGACTGGCAAAAAGGTTACGAATCGGTTAAACACGAACTAGATTACTGGGTAGAAGATATTGAAGGGGAAGTCCCTCCAGAACTCAACGGTACTCTATTTCGCAATGGACCCGGCTTACTAGACATTGAAGGTCATCACATCCATCATCCTTTTGATGGCGATGGTATGATTAGCGCGATCGCTTTTTCTAATGGTCGCGCTTATTTCCGCAACCGCTTTATTCGCACTACTGCTTACGTCGAAGAACAAAAAGCGAAAAAAATCCTATATCGCGGTGTTTTTGGTACTCAAAAACCTGGTGGTTGGCTGGCAAATGCCTTCGATTTGCGCCTCAAAAATATCGCCAATACTAACGTTATTTATTGGGGCGATAAACTACTGGCTTTGTGGGAAGCTGCCGATCCTCATCGCCTCGATCCTTTTACTCTAGAAACTTTGGGTAAAGAGTCTTTTAACGGCGTTTTAGCTGATGGCGAAGCTTTTGCTGCCCATCCCCGTTTCGATCCTAGTTCCAAGTTTGATCGTGGCGAACCTTGCTTAGTCAACTTTTCTATTAAGCCAGGATTATCCACAACTATTACTATTTTTGAGCTAAATCCTGCCGGAGAAGTCATCAGAAAACACGCTCATAGCGTTCCGGGTTTTGCCTTTATCCACGATTTTGCAATTACACCCAACTACTGCATATTCTTTCAAAATCCCGTAGCTTTCAATCCTATTCCTTTTGTCTTAGGAATGCGTGGGGCGGCAGAGTGCATCAAGTTTCAACCCAATCAACCTACGCGGATCGTGATTATTCCCCGCGACAGCAAAAAATCTGTACAAGTTCTTGAAACTCATGCCGGGTTTGTTTTCCACCACGCCAATGCTTTTGAGCAAGGCGAGGAAATTTGCATTGATTCTATTTGCTACGAATCGTTTCCAGAAGTAGAACCCCAAAGTGATTTTCGTCAAGTTGATTTTGATGCGCTCAAGCCTGGGCAATTGTGGCGATTTCATCTTAATTTGAGCGACAAAAACGTATCGCGGGAATTAATAGAAAGCCGTTGCTGCGAGTTTCCTACTATTCATGCTCAAAAAGTTGGGCATCCTTATCGATATTTGTACATGGGTGCGGCAGATGGCGAAACAGGTAACGCGCCTTTGCAGGCAATTTTGAAAATCGATCTAGAGTCCAAAGAACGCCAACTTTGGAGTGTTGCGCCTCGCGGCTTTGTCAGCGAACCAATTTTTGTGGAACGTCCTGATGGCAAAAGTGAAGATGATGGCTGGCTGCTTACAGTAGTCTATGACTCCGCTCACCATCGCTCGGATGTAGTTATCCTTGATGCTCTCGATCTCTATAAAGGCGCGATCGCGCGTTTGCACCTCAAACATCATATTCCCTACGGTTTACATGGCAGCTTTGCTCCCACAGCCTTCATTCCACAGGCTTAAAACGTAGCTTAGAAAAATAAGTTTTCAGCAGTATTACCGATGCGTGGCAAAACAAAGTTTTGCCACGTTTGTACTTGGAGCATTTATCTTTTAATAACCTAGACAATCAAGTAAATATTAATACAATTTGAACTATTCAATCCGATTGAAGGGTCAAGCCCTAAATAGAAGTTAAAGACTTAATTTATCGTTACTTATTTTGTCACATATATATAAGTTTTTTGCGTAGTAAAAATACAGAGAATTCTCTAGAATGGGCTACTCTAGTTGACAACGCGATCTTGGCTTTTTCAAATTGCTCTGCAAGCAAGAAATATTCAAAACAAGTGTCTCAAATAATACCCTAATACAGGAGTGGCAAGAGATTAAAAATAATAGTAGAAACCTTTAACTGAGATTCAAATACATGAATAATTCTGACGATGAATACATCACTTATGTGGTGGTATAACAACAAAATACCGAACGAGAACCAACTCAAAAACAAGTAAAAATTATGAATAATCCCGAAGACGAACACATTACTTACATTGCTGTTGAACCATCAAAGTCAGGAATGATGCAAAACTTAAATAAATCTCAGCTTTCTGCTGCCGATTTAGCTGGTGGCGGTAACTTAGATAAAGTCCGCGATATCCTCTTTGGCGGGTAAATGCCGGATTATGAAAAGAGATTTAATCGCTTAGAAGACCGTTTAATAAAAGAATGCAGCAGCATTCGAGATGATATGAAAAAGCGCTTAGACTCCTTGGAAATGTATATCAAACAAGAAGTAGAAGCGCTAAATGACGGGCTAAAAACTGAGCAGTCGCAAAGAGATGAAACAACCAAAGAAATTGCTCAAGAACTTAAAGATACGTCCAAATCTTTAGAGAGAAAAATTGGACAACTAGACGAGCAAAGCAACCAAAAACAGCGCGAGTTGCGTCAACAAATTCTCGATCAATCAAAAAGTCTTAATGATGATATGCGTCAGAAGTATGAATCTATACTAAGTGTTATTGATGGAGAAGTTCAAGAATTGCGGAGCGATAAAACTGATCGTTCTACTTCGCCCTACTATAAATCCCTCTCCCAAATACTGGGAGAGGGATTTTAAAACTAGCTAAGTTGCCAAGGAAAGTAATCGCGCCTTTCCCCAACTAAGTTGGATTAACCAACTAAATGTAATATGTCGCGGACTACGCTGTAACCAGCCAAATCCCAAAGTAGATACGCTAAAAAGCCAATCATCGCCAAGCGTCCATTCCATAATTCCGCTTGAGGATTCCAACCAAATAAGAATGTATTGCGGTCTTTGCCATTGTAGGCTGTAGCAACGGGTGGTAAGTTTGGAGTTTTGGTTTCCATGTGCTTAGTGTGTAAAGAATTATGTCTTATGTCTCTACTCTAGCCAGCAAACTAGATGCTGCTTTCTGCCTTTAGACACAAACCTTAACCAACTCCAAGGGCGGATTTAAAACGGTCTTTTTGTAAAGAGCTATATCAATAGTTAGAGTAAAATTTACATTTTGAAATGTATGGTACTCAAATTGATGGTAGGAATAGCTAAATTTATACTCGTTTCCCAAACCTACTTAGCTTCTTTGCTGCCCTATTATCGCGCCTCATCCTACTAAAGGAATATCTTTCAGACCAAGGGGGGATGTTATAAACTGCTACAGGCAGCGATTCTGACATCAATGTTGAGTACTGTAAGATATACACTGTTTTTACCTCACACAATTTATAAATCAACGTCGAGTTAAGCTTTGACGAAGGGTATACCATGTTTGAACATATTGGGATGACACTGGGACTGTACAAAACGCTATTTTGGTTAGCGCAAATTCCAGTACAAAATGGAGTAGAAACTCCAGAAGATGCGGCACTTTTGTTTTCAGGTCCAAAATTTTTTGTGGCATTAATCGCCGGGGTAGTACTTGCCTTTGCCGTACAGCTACTACTAACTAATGTTGGGGTAGCTTTTCTTTTAGGGCGTGGTTCTGACGAGAGCGACAGCGATCACACCGATGAAGAAGCAACAAGCTTTGGCGGTACTATTCGCAAAATTGGCACAGCATTGGGGTTAGCGACCTTAATTAGTGTCAGCATTTCCTTAGCGATCGCTTGTTTTTTGGCAGTAAAACTAAGTTTGATTGAAAGTGCGGGACTTGGCGCAATCGTTGGTTTAGTAATTTGGGCAGCTTACTTCTTGCTCTTGGTGTGGGTAGGTTCAAGTAGTGTAGGATCGCTCATTGGCTCCTTAATCAATACAGCAACTTCTGGGATGCAGGCATTGATGGGAACCGCCGCCGCCGCCTTGGGAGCAAAAGCTGTAAATAATCAAGTAGTAGCTACGGCTGAAGCCGCAGCCACAGCAATCCGCCGAGAGCTAGGATCGGGAATAGACCCGATGAGTATTCGGGAAAATGTTGAAGACTATTTGCAAATGCTGCGTCCTCCAGAATTGGACTTAAGCAAAATTAGGGGCGAATTTGAAAAATTACTCAACGATCCGCAGCTAAAAGCTGTGGCAGGTAGCAGCGATTTACGCAATATTGACAGGCAGAAGTTTGTTGAATTGGTCGGCAGCCGCACGGATCTATCTAAAAAAGATATGAACCGGATTGTCGATCAACTAGAAAGCGTATGGAAGCAAGTTGTCGATCGCCAAGAAGCACCCCAAAGCGATCGCATGGGCGAATTGGTTGAATATCTCAAGTCTGTTGCGCCGGGACAAACAAAAACCGACGAACTTGATGCCAAAATCGATCGCTTGATGGCAGAAATGCGTCAATCAAAATCTGCCGACCAAAAAGCAACTCAAGGAAACGCTCCGGGTATTGTGCAAACAGGCATCAATACTCTAATAGGTTTAGTCATGGGGCGCACGGACTTATCGGATTTGGATGTAGAGAAGATTATCGGATCGCTAACTACAGCCAAAGATAAAGTTACTGGGCAAGCAGACAAGATTGCTACGCAAACAGGAATTAAAACTCCTGTGCCTTACAGTACAATCCGTGCTGATGTAGAAAACTACCTGCTCAATACTTATTCTTGGCAAATGAGCCAAGAGAAAATTGCTCAGGAATTTCACGATGTTTTGTACGATCCTGCTGCCGATCCTGGAGCCGTGCGCCGTCAACTAGAACAACTTTCTCGCAACGATTTTGTGCAATTATTGCAACAGCGCGGAATTCTGACTCAATCGCAAATTGCCAATATTGCCGATCGCTTAGAAAGTATCCGCACGGAAGTCCTCACCACCGCGAGAGCGCAAGAGGAGCGCGAAGCATCTCAAGACTTGCAACGGGCAGTAGAGAGCTATTTGCTAGTTACAAGTAAGTCAGAATTGACAACAGAAGGAGTTGAACGCACCTTTAAGCCACTACTCCAAGACTCTGAAGCAAGCCACGAAACTTTGAGTATTCGCCTAGCCGCTTTAGATCGAGAATCTATGCGCCAAGTATTACTTCAGCGCAATGATATTGCTGAAGCCGAAGCCGATGAAATTGTGGGCTTACTAGAAGCACAGCGCGATCGCGTATTGGTAGAGTCGCAAAACTTGGCAGAACAAGCTAGAGTTCAAGCGGAATCGCTATGGTTGAATTTGGAATCTTACCTGCGCAATACCGGGAAAGATGAACTTAATCCCAATGCGATCGCTAGCGACCTCAAGAAACTGTTGGACGACCCACAAGCTGGCATGAGTGCGATCGCCTCCCGTGTATCTCGTTTTGACCGCGATACCTTGGTACAGTTGCTAAACCAGCGTCAGGACTTGAGTGAGGAGCAAATCAATCAAACCATCGACCAAGTAGAATCGGTTTGGAGTAGCCTCCGCCACGCACCGCAAAACGTTACTGCTTTAGCTAAAGAGCAATACGACTCGGTGACAACTACTTTGGCTGATTACTTGCGCAATACAGGCAAAGATGAATTGAACCCTGAAGGCATTGCGCGCGACTTTAGTAGACTATTTGAAAATCCCCAACAGGGAGCTTTGGCGTTACGTCGTCGCTTGTCTCAAGTCGATCGCGATACTTTGGTGCAATTGCTCAGTCAACGCCAAGATTTGAGCCAAGAGCAAGTAAATCAAGTCATTGACCAAGTACAAAGCTCGATTCGCAACATTGTGCGCAGTCCAAGAAGACTAGCAGCAAGAACTCAACAAAGAGTACAAACTTTCAGCGCAAATGTTGAAGATTACTTGCGAAATACAGGCAAAGATGAACTTAATCCTGAAGGGATTAAGCGCGATTTGCAGCTATTAATCAACGATCCACGGGCGGGAGTAGAAAGCTTTAGCGACAGATTGGCTCATTTTGACCGCGATACGGTAGTTACTTTACTGCAAGCGCGGGGCGATATGTCGGAGGAGGAAGCGGCTCGAATCGTCGATCAAATCCTTTCTGTCCGCGAACAATTTGTCGAACAAGTTAGAGCCGTGCAACGGCGGATTCAAGATGCAATTGAAGGGGTATTTAGTCAAATTCGCCATTACCTCAATGCTCTCGATCGTCCCGAACTCAACTACGATGGCATCAAACGCGATGTCCGACAGTTGTTTGACGATCCGCAAGCGGGTTTTGATTCAATTCGCGATCGCCTAGGTTCGTTCAACCGCGATACTCTAGTTGCGGTGATGAGTTCTCGCGAAGATATTAGCGAGGCTGATGCTAACCGAATTATTGACCAAATTGAGGGCGCGCGTAATAGCGTCTTGCAACGGGCTGAGCGCATTCAGCAAGAAGCCCAACGACGTTTGGAAGATGTGAAGCATCAAGCTCAAAAGCAAGCGGAAGAAACTCGTAAAGCTGCTGCAACGGCGGCTTCATGGCTAGCTGGAACGGCAGTAGTTTCGGCTATTTGTTCGGCAATTGCTGGCGCTTTAGCTGTAGCTGGTTAAATTATTTGTTGATGTTGATTTTGACTTCGCCTCCCAAGACTTGGGAGGCTTTTTTTTGAGGATTAAGTCAAATTTTCTTGACTAACGCTTAGAGGTAAGTTATTAAGCTGGACTGAGGAATCAACCCCAGATAATTCCAAACAGTAGCCCGCACCATAAACTGTCTTAATGTAGCGAGGATGGCGGGGATCGGGTTCTAGTTTAGTTCTCAAATGCCGGATGTGGACGCGGATTGTTTCAATATCATCGTTAGGATCGTAGCCCCAAACTTCTTTTAAGATCTCGCTGGGGGATACCGTTTGACCGTGGCGTTGCAGCAAGCAATGAAGCAATTCAAATTCTAAGTGAGTTAGCTTGATTGTTTTTGTAAACCAAATTGCCTCAAACCGCTCTGGTACTAAGGTTAATGAACCGTAGTTAAGAATTTCGCTATGCTTGGCAGCTTGGGGAATGCGATCAGTACGGCGCAACAAAGCTCGGACTCTAGCTAGTAATTCTTCTACTTCAAAGGGCTTTGTTAAATAATCATCCGCCCCAGCATTAAATCCTTCCACCTTGTTTTGAGTTTGACTTAGAGCCGTTAACATTAGTACGGGGATTTCGGCAGTCCGTTCGTCGCGGCGCAAACGTTGGCAAACCGTAAACCCATCAACTCTAGGCAACATCAAATCGAGCATAATTAAGTCTGGCAATAGTTGCATTGCTAAAGCTTGACCTTTGATCCCATCTTCTGCTTGGCTAACTTCGTACCCAGCCATTTCTAGATTGACTGCTACGAGTTCTGAAATTGCTGGATCGTCATCAATAACAAGTATCCGAGGCATTACTAATAAATCTTTACAGATATTAAGGATAAATAAGAACCTTTGCGGGATACAAAGATCGCTCTCATTATTATAAAGAGCATTCTAAATATAATCTAAAGATTTTAATAAATGTATCAATAAATGAACTACAGAAAGAGAAATATTAAGCAACAAGCCGAAATAATAAAATAATTGTGTTTAATTTGAATTTGCTCTATGTCAAATGTTGCCTATACTCCCCCCTGGGGGCTAAAAAATGGCGTGCTAATGACTGTTTATACTGCCCTAGTTGCAAGCCAAGAGTGGGAAAAGACAACCGTACACCCAGAGCCACCCTACCAAGAAAAAGTTTTTGCTGGAGCTAAAGGAGTACCAATTTTTGGTACTGTTGCCATCCCTAAAAATCCTCGCGGTACGATTGTTGGAACCTATGGGATTACTGGATCGTTAGACAATCAATGGTTTTTACGACTTTTGGGGCGCAAAGCCTTTGCTCAAGGTTATGCAGTGGTGCTGTTTGATTGGAGAGCGCACGGCAAAACCGCCTTGCTGTCACCAACGCTGACTTCTGATGGTTTGTTTGAAGGAGAAGACTTTGTGCGGATTGCGGCTCAAGCTAAATCCATGGGTTGTCCTGCCAAGTTTTGGTTTACAGGTTTTTCGTTGGGCGGACAATTGGCATTGTGGGCGGTAAAAGCAGCACAAGATTTAATTAAAAACAAGGAAATTGAGCTAGATCTTGCCGAAATTGGGGGCGCGGCGGTAATTTGTCCGAGCTTAGACTCGATTCGATCGCTCAATTATTTAGTTAAAGATCCTTGGGGTAAGTATTTGGAACAAGCGATCGCAAAAGAACTAAAAAAACTTGCTATGAAAATTTACCACGCTCACCCTGGAGAAATCGATTTAGCGGCAATTGAGAGGGCGACTAGCATCTGGGGTTTCGATCGCGAGTTAGTGATCGATCGCTTGGATTTTCCTACCGTAGAGGCTTATTACGAGGCGAGTAGTGGCTTGCATATATTGCCGCACCTAGAAAAACCAACTTTAATTCTTTATGCTGCCGACGATCCAATGTTTGCGCCAGCAATTCTTCCCGACTTGCAAGCCGCCTGTCAAGGAAATCCGCATATTGACTTAGTGCTAACTGATCATGGCGGTCATGTAGGCTATATCAGTAGCAAAGAAGGTCAAGAAATGGCTAGAGATCCCGACTGTTGGTGGGCGTGGAATCGGATTTTGGAGTGGTGCGACAACTAATGGTAAAACCTGTCATCGATCGCCAACGGGAACATCAAGCCAACGAGCGGACTTTTTTAGCTTGGCTAAGAACATCAATTGCTTTAATTGGTTTTGGATTGGCGATCGCACGTTTTGGCTTATTTTTGCGTCAACTCCAAGTAGCAGTTACTCAAAAGCCCGTAGCTACTAACCCAATTTTTACCTCAGAAAACTTGGGCGTTACTCTAGTAATTTTTGGAATTATTGTTATTGGTTTAGCAGCTTGGCGCTACAACCAAGTTTTTTGGCAAATCGAACGGGGAAATTATCGCCCCAGTCGCTTATTAGTTTGGATTATGGCGCTCGTAGTAACGATTTTAGGAAGCTTAAGCATTCCTTTAGTTTTGTGGCGGGATTCATCTATTTATCCACCAATAGATGATAGTAAGCTGCCATCGAAGTCCCGCCGCCAAGTATTTTTATTTAGACTCCCTAGAATAATTAAATGATTTTATCCCTGACGTTAGATGTAAGTTAATAGATAGCTTTAATAAGCTATAGAAAAAACAATAACTTAGGTAATATGCGTAAACTCAACCAAAACAAAAATAAATTAGGTGTAATTTGCGGTAGCTTGCTATTTGTTACCATGCCTCTAACCGCCATAGCACAAACTCCTCAGCCAACACCTAGTAGAGTTCTTAATCCTAACCCAAGTATATTTAACGAACGGCTTTACAACCGCAATCGCCCGTCGACTAATGACAATACTAAGCCCAGCCTTCCTTTGTCACCACCTTTACCCGAAGAAAGCACTAAGGCGATCGCAACTGTAACGCCAATCAACGGCAAAGTAAGTGTCAAATTAAAAAATACTACTAATACAGCTATTACTTACGAAGCAATTGACTACACCCAGCGCCGAACTTTAGCTCCAAAAGGAGAAGTTGTACTTAGAGACTTACCCGCTCCTGTAACCCTTACTTTAGTTCGTCCAGATAATGGATTTGTTCAAATCGCTGCTACTTCGGCGGCTAATTCAGGATTATTAGAAGTTTCCTTGAGTGAAGGAAAAACTTTAAACGAGCAACAGAGCGCAATCAGAATTCAACAAAATGGTCAAGTTTTTATTAACTAAACCAAAAACCTAGGTACTAACTTATCTATTGCTCAGTAATAGAACTTTTTTTAGATTGGGGAATTACACTAATTCCTCCATCTGCTTCCATATAGGCTATCTTTACCTCTTGAATTAACTCTACGCCTTGCTGACGTAATTGGCTCATCAATTCTTCTTCCGTAATCAATTCTTTTTCTAAGCTACGCTCTATTAATCGACCATTTTTAACCAGTAATAAAGGGGGTGGATTAAGGAATCTTTGCAGTTTGGGAAATTTATAACCCAGCCAGTTAATTAAATAGCTCCAAAAAATTACCGTACCTACAAGCGCAACCCCTTCCGTAATTGAAGTATAAGTTGTAGCCATAGCATTTTGAGCCGCTTCAGCAAACAAGACTACTACAAGTAAATCTGTTATTCCTAACATCCCTAATTGCCGACTAGGGATAAAACGTAAAACAAAAAATAATAGTAGATAAACTATCGAACCACGAATAAAAAGTTCAAGAATAGACGTGCTAGGAACAAAAAGTTCGTGCCAGTTAACTGTAAACCATGAGTTCATTGTTTTTACTTTTATTTTCTATTTTTAACTTCTATTTCCTGAATAAAATTCAAAACTATATTGGCAAATTTTTCTACAAAAAAGATACTCCATTCATGATATGCATTATCTACTATTACTAGCTTAGATCCCTTAATATGTTGAAAAAAGTCTCTACCTGCATCAATAGGCGTTGTCAGATCGTTAGCTCCCCATACAATCAAACAAGGTGAGGTAATTTGAGATAAAGATTGGCTCAAATCTTGTGTCAATGATAGCCATAATGCTTGGAAAGTAGTTTGCGTTCTCAGTAGCAAATTATAAGAAAAAGCTTGAAAAATTTGGACAATCTGCGGAAACTGAATCTGAGGAGCTTGAGCAGACATTTCTACAAATCTTTTAAATAAAACGTTAAAGATTGGCTCTACAGGAATACCTGTACTATCTACTAGTATTAAACTTTCTACAAGCGCTGGCATTTTGGCTGCTAACGTAGCAGCTATTCCTCCTCCCAAAGAATGCCCAATCAAGTGAACTTTAGAGATATTTAAATTATCTAAAAAACCTTTTATAACTTGGGCATAATCATGATAATCCCAATTGGATTGTGAATTGCTAGACTTACCAAAACCTGGTAATACAGGTGCTATAACTTGATGATGGGAAGATAATTTATTGAGAATCTCTTGATAAGGTTCAATTGATACGCCCCAACCGTGAATAAATAAAATTGGCACGCTAGAAGCTGCTAAAGTTCCTCCTTCTAAGTAAAAAATATTATGTTCGCTTACAATAAGTTGTTTTTCAGATAATTCATAGCTCACTTAACTACCTCTTTTGTAAGTTAAATCAAGTTCTAATTAATATCGATAACAACTTGATGTTTATCTACATTAAGGCTAATTTGGTAGTTATGGCAAAATCCGCAAGGATGATTTAATTGCTAAGAAAATCATATTATCTAAACCTCTACATTCGAGCATTTAAACCTACAGCCTGAGAAATTGTAGTTAAATTTTGCTCCACTAGCTTTTGCTGCAAACCGATTAAAATTCGGCGTACCATTAATGGTCCTTCATAAATCCATCCCGTGTACACTTGCAATAAACTTGCGCCAGCAGTAATTTTTTCCCACGCATCAGCAACGGTAAATATACCACCAACGCCAATAATCGGCAGTTGTCCTCTAGTTTGGGTATAAATAAAGCGGATAACTTCGGTTGAGCGATCGCGTACTGGCAATCCACTAATCCCGCCTGCTTGTTCGCGTACAGGCTTACCTGTTGCTGCGATAACTTGAGTTTGCAAGTTTTCTCTACTAATAGTTGTATTTGTGGCAATAATTCCGGCTATTTGCTGAGTTTTGGTAATAGCCAGAATATTTGTGATCGCATCCCATTCCAAATCTGGAGCGATTTTTACGAGTATTGGCACTCGTCCTTGGTTTTCTTGTTGCAAAGCATCCAAAATAGCGCTTAAACTTGCCGCATCTTGCAGACTGCGTAATCCTGGAGTATTAGGGGAAGATACATTAACTACAAAATAATCTCCCCACTCTTGTAAAGCGCGAAAGCTACCCAAATAATCGGCGGGTGCGTCTTCTAAAGGCGTTACTTTCGATTTACCAAGATTGATACCAATAGGAATTATACTTTTAGTCGTTTTAAATCTATCTGCCAATTGTGCCGCCATTGCTTCCGCACCACAATTATTAAACCCCATGCGATTGAGCGCGGCTTTATCGACAGGTAAACGAAATAAACGCGGCTGGGAGTTTCCCGGCTGCGATCGCCAAGTGACTGTACCAATTTCCGCAAAGCCGAAGCCACAACTTGACCAAATTCCCGCCGCCCTCCCATCTTTATCAAACCCCGCCGCTAACCCTACAGGATTGGAAAATTCTAATCCCCATAGTTTTTGTTGCAAGGAATCATGGCTAAAGCTTAAAGACTTTGCTAATTGAGCTTTTACTCCTTGAGAAACAATATTTCTACTTTTGTCTAGTCTGGCGAGGTTACTAATTGTCTGCTTTTGCAACCATTCAGGATCGCTTTTCAAGCCTGAGAAAAAAATTGGACTAACTACGGATTGATAAATATCCACCGGAAAGAGTAATTGTAAAGTCAGTCTCAGTCTAAAACTAAAAAGTAGACTTAAGCTATTAATTGCTCAAGTCTACTTACAAATAACTATTAACGTGGATTAGCCCCCAGCAACCGCCGGAACTATGCTCACTTCATCACCCTCTTTTAGCGGGGTATCTGTCCCTTCTAGAAAGCGGATATCTTCACTGTTGACGTAAAGATTCAAAAAGCGTCGGGGTTGTCCTTGTTCGTCACAAAGACGTGCTTTAATACCAGGACAATTTTGCTCTAAAGCTTCAATTAATTCAGCAATAGTTTTACCATCACATTCTAGAGTGGCTTGGTCATTGGTGAATTTTTGCAGGGGAGTAGGAATCAGGACTTTGACGGACATAGGGGAAGGAATAACAAGGGGGACAAATACAACAATTATTTTTTCTTAAACTAGCACGGGCTGCCAGTCTAAACGATCTAATGTACGCGATCGCTCTAAGGCTCGTTCAAAGCTATCTAACTTGGCTTCGATAGTTAGCGGTTCGCCAATGTAACCTTGGACAGCTTCTTGGGTTTTTAGTCCGTTCCCGGTAATGTAGACTACCGTTGTTTCTTCGGGGTCAATCTTACCTGCTTCTACAAGTTTTTTGAGAACGGCAATGGTTGTTCCCCCGGCGGTTTCTGTAAATATACCTTCCGTTTCTGCGAGAAGTTTGATGCCGTCAATGATTTCTGCATCGTTGACTGATTCAATGCTACCGCCCGTTTTGCGCGCTACTTCAAGAGCGTATACCCCATCGGCGGGATTTCCGATCGCCATAGATTTAGCGATCGTGCTGGGTTTGACTGGTTTAATAAAGTCTCTCCCTTCTCGGAAAGCTTGGGCAATTGGCGAACAACCTTCTGCTTGCGCGCCACTAAAACGCACGTCTTTGTCTTCTACTAAGCCAACGCTGATAAATTCTTGGAAACCTTTGTGGATTTTGGTGAATAACGAACCAGAAGCAAGAGGCGCAACGATATGATCTGGTAGTTGCCAGCCTAATTGTTCGGCGACTTCATAGCCTAAAGTTTTTGAGCCTTCGGAGTAGTAAGGACGTAAATTAATATTGACAAATCCCCAATCGTGGGTATTGGCTACTTCACAGCAGAGGCGATTTACTTGGTCGTAGTTGCCTTCCACAGCCATTACTGTAGGACCATAAATGAGCGTCCCTAAGATTTTCCCAGCTTCTAAGTCTGCCGGAATAAATACGCAGCAGTCCAAACCCGCACTAGCAGCGATCGCGGCGGTAGAGTTTGCCAAGTTTCCGGTACTGGCGCAAGAAACTGTTGTAAAGCCTAATTCCTTGGCGCGGGTAAGGGCTACAGAAACTACCCGATCTTTAAAGCTCAAGGTGGGCATATTTACAGCATCGTTTTTGATAAATAGCTTTTTCAACCCCAAGCGCCGCGCTAAGCGGTTCGCCTGTACTAAAGGGGTCATTCCCGTACCGACATCAATCGGGTTATCGGTAGCTACAGGCAAAAAAGCACGGTAGCGCCAAATTGAATTTGGTCCAGCTTGGATACTTTCACGGGTAACAGTGCGACGCAAAGCATCGTAGTCGTAGGTTACTTCCAATGGACCAAAGCATTCTTCACAAACGTGAATAGCTTTCAGTTCGTACTCAGCGCTACATTCCTTACACTTCAAAGCGCTAAATGTGGCTGATAAAGATGTTTTTTGGTTTGCGATCGCTTTGGTCATTGACTATATACCCTCTGTTTTCCGTCAGTCGCTTGATACTAACACGGGCTATTTTGTACGTCAAACATACCCGACTTATTTTGTCGGGTATGGTATTTGCCAATAAAAAAGCAGGCATATTACCTGCTTTTTATGAGGATGTTTGCAAAATCATTCTGTGGTTTACCAATGACAGATATCCTCCCTAGCCCCCTTAAAAAGGGGGAGAAATATTTATTCTTCCCCCTTTTTAAGGGGGATTGAGGGGGATCTATTAGGAGACTTAAACAGAGATTTTTAACTACTCAAGCACTTCTACCGACTTCGGTTGAGCAGTTTTTTCTCGCCACAACGACAACAACGTACTTGCAATAAAAATGCTGGAATATGCCCCTAGGGTAAAACCAATAATTAATGCTAAAGCAAAGTTCTTGAGAGTTTCGCCACCAAACAGGAAGATCGAAAACAGAGTTAATAGCACCGTCAAAGTAGTATTGATAGAACGAGTCAAAGTTTGATTGACCGCATCATCGACAATTTCTTGAATTGGTCTGTCGGGATTGAGCTTAACTACTTCCCGAATGCGATCGTAAATTACCACAGTATCGTTAACAGAAAAACCTGTAATCGTCAGCAAAGAAACGATAAATAGACTATCTACTTCTACCCCTTGAACCAATCCTAGAATTGAGAAAGCACCTGCTGTAATCAAGACATCGTGAAATAGGGCAACAATTGCAAACAGCGCATAATCAAACTCAAAGCGAAAGCTTAAGTAGATAATGATGCCAGCAAAAGAAACAATTAACGCAAGTAAGCCCGAAGTAAGTAACTGTCTGCCAATGGTAGGACCAACAGTGTCATTTTGACTTGCTTCTAAGTCCAATTGACCAATCTCTTGACTTAAAGCATCTTGCAACTTTGTCCGTTCTTCACCGCTTAAATTTTTGGTGCGAATAGATAAAATTTGGTTGTTAGAATTGCCCCCTTTATCAACAAGCTGAATTGTACTATTACCCAATCCTTGCTCTGCTGCAATCTGACGTACCGCCGCCAAGTCGATTTGGCGATCACAATTTCCTGGTATAGAGCAATCGCGCTCTAGTTGCAGCCGCGTACCACCGATAAAATCTAAGCTAGGGCGCAATGGTGCATTAATTTGTTGCCAAGAAACTAGCATAGAAATCAAACTTGTTAGGATCAGGGCAAGAGAGATACTCCACCAGAGATTTCTTTTTTTATTAACACTAAACTTCATACTGCCCCCGATGCCTTTTTAGCGGCTGGTAGATTTGGACAAAATAGTTCTGGCTTCCGCAAAGCAGGGAAACTAATAGCAATAAACATCAATGTCCGACTACAAGTAAGCGCAGTAAACATACTCATTGCTACGCCCAAAGCTAAAGTTAGAGCAAAGCCTCGCACCAAACCCGAACCCAGCCAAAATAGCGCCGCACAAGCAATTACAGTAGTAACATTACCATCCAAAATGCTGGAAAAAGCGCGAAAAAAGCCTGATTCAACTGAACGATAAAGCGTTTTACCCGCGCGTAATTCTTCCCGCGTCCGTTCAAAAATTAAGACATTGGCATCTACCGCCATGCCGATACTAAGAATAAACCCAGCAATACCTGGAAGTGTCAGTGTTACGCCCAAGAGAGCAAAAGTAGCCCAAGTCAGCAGAGAATAAATAATTAAGGCGATGTCAGCAATTAGTCCGGGTAAGCGGTAGTAAACCACCATAAAAATTAAAACTAAAAGCAAACCACCCACCCCAGCGTAAATGCTGCGTTGAATGCTATCGCGTCCCAAAGTTGCACCCACCGTGCGGTTTTCGACAATTTCAACGGGTACAGGTAAAGCACCGCCGCGCAATTGGACGCTTAAATCATTTGCTTCTTGGGGTGTAAAGCGTCCAGTAATTACCGCCGCACCTCCGGTAATTCCTGTAGCAGCAAATTCTACCCCGACATTAGGAGCGCTAATTAGTCTATTGTCTAAGAAAATTCCGATACTGCGCCCAGTCCCCGCAAGGCTTTTTGTCAAGTCTGCAAATAATTTGCCGCCTTCATCATCGAAGCGGATAGCTACATTCCAATTATTGCTGGCTTGAGTAGGTTCGCCAAAGGCATCTCTAAGATTTCTGCCTCCTAAGCCCTTACTTTCAAATAATTCGGCGATCGCTTGATAATTATTTTGTAAGTCGGCAAGATTTTTCTCTATTGCAGCTTTATCTCCAGTTTTCCTTAGCTCTGCTTGCTTGGCTAATAGTTCTTGCTGAGATTGTTGATACGCAAATAATTGCGCTTCTGTACCGGGTTTTTGGGCTTTAAATTCTAACTGCGCTGTACCGCCTAGTACCTTTTCTGCTTGTTCGGGGTTGCTGACTCCGGGCAGTTGCACCAAAATTTGATCTTGTCCTACCGTTTGTACTACAGGTTCAGACACGCCTAAACCGTTAACCCGATTTTCAATTACCTTTTGTACGTCTTCTAGCTGTTGTTGGGTAATTTGCTTAATTTCTGCGGTTGGTTTTACTTGAATTGTTAGCTGAGAACCTCCTTGTAAATCCAACCCCAAAGGAATATCAATCGTGAAAATCGTAAAAATCGCTCCAACGATCAATACCAAAATTAAAGCTAATACCCCTCGCTGTTTCTGCATACCATGACCCGCTCCTAAACAAATGTATGATAATCGGTTTTGAACGGGTCGTAGCAGAAAACCCATTACTTACCGCTAAACACGCAAAGCTACCATTTTTTGGACGGCTTCTACAATTTGCTCTGGCTGCACAATTGTTAACCGCTCTAACTTGCCATTATAAGGCGTAGGAATATCTTGAGAAGATAGTCGCAATACAGGTGCGTCCAATTCGTCAAATAAGCGATCGTTGATCGAAGCCGTTAATTCTGCGCCAATGCCGCCAGTTCTCATGCACTCCTCTACAATTATGACGCGGTGAGTTTTGGCAATTGAAGCACCAATAGTCTCAAAGTCTAGAGGTTTTAAGGAAATTAGATCGATTACTTCTGGATCGTAGCCATCTTTTTCTAAGGGCTTCACCGCTTGCATAACGTGGTGGCGCATCCGCGAGTAGGTGAGAATCGTTACGTCTTTACCTTTGCGGACTACTTCAGCTTTATCTAAAGGAAGTAAATATTCTTCGTCAGGCAAGTTTTCTTTTAAGTTGTAAAGCAAAACGTGTTCAAAAAATAAGACGGGGTTATTATCCCGAATTGCCGACTTTAACAGTCCTTTGGCATTGTAGGGCGTAGAACAAGCAACAATTTTTATCCCTGGAACCGCTTGAAAATATGCTTCTAGTCGCTGGGAGTGTTCTGCACCAAGTTGTCTACCTACACCCCCAGGTCCGCGAATTACCATAGGAATCGTAAAATTTCCGCCAGAGGTATAGCGCAGCATCCCGGCATTATTGGATATTTGATTGAAGGCTAAGAGCAAAAACCCCATATTCATGCCCTCAATGATCGGTCTTAAGCCTGTCATTGCTGCGCCGACTGCCATACCTGTAAAACTATTTTCGGCAATTGGTGTATCCAATACGCGCATATCGCCGTATTTTCCATGTAAGTCTTTAGTGACTTTGTAAGAACCGCCGTAGTGACCTACATCTTCGCCTAGCACGAGTACCGTAGAATCTCTCGCCATTTCTTCATCTATAGCCTGATTGAGGGCGTTAAAAAATAATGTTTCTGCCATTAGCTCAATAGTTATTTTGCTTGTTAGTCTAAAATTTTAGCGTTTTGGGAATGATTATAATGCGATCGCGCTTACCCAATAATGCGATCGCGCTTAGTTTTTACTACTTCCGGCAAGTCCTAAAGTAATAAATTAAAGGTTTGTGCCAACTCCCTCAATGCTTTCACGTTACGTTAGCTTTCATAATTCCTGAAGACATCGCGTAAGTTTTGCTCGGACTATCATGATATCCTTTATCCGAAAACTATCTCATCACTAATAAAAGTCTCGTAATCAGTAGAGGCATTATACTCATTAAGATACTCGGAAAGACGATCTAAGTCTTGATAGATAGAAAGCTTATTTATACCAAAAAAGTCAAGTGTTTCCTTTATATCTCTAGTTGCTGAACTAGATATAATTAGCTTATGCAATCTATTTTCAAGGTGATCTTCTAAAGGAGTTGTCGGTGAGTTACTGATAGTGAATATGCCTCTTTGACTAACAACACGGGCAGATAATCCTTTAGGAAAATAAACGCTAAAATCTTGTACACTAAAAGGCTTAGTTTCAATGTTTATATCTTTTTGATCAATCTGGAATGCAAAAATTGCCGCATCCTTATTCGTATTACCATTAACTGCAAAGAAAGCAGCATTTAGAGGATTTTTTGTCCAATCGAGCAACCTGGTTGCTAGACCATGATGTTGAGCTAATGTTAGCCAGTCCCACTCATCAACTGGAATATGTCCTAAAAACTGGACTGCATAACGTTTCCAAGCATCTAAAATAGCTTTCTCACTCCAGCCAAGCTTATATATTGATACATATTCTTCCCTACCTGCTTTCGGGAGCAAAGACCATGCTTGATCTCGTTGCCCTCTAAATAACCAGGTCTTTTTATTCTTAAATTCATTAAGCTCGTTGAACAAATCTTCCGATGAATTGATTTCAACTATGTTCCCAATTAAATTGCAAAATCTTTAAATACTTAGTCATTGAATTTTAATCAAAAATATAGATTTAGTTAAGTTTCTCGCTTCTAAGCAAGCGTTACTAACGCTAAAAACTATCGTATGTCTAAAAAAACTTATTTAGTAGAGACGCAACTTATTGGTACGTCTCTAAACTCAACTTACCCCAACCAACGCGCCGCATCTTTAGCATGGTAGGTCAAAATTAAATCTGCACCAGAGCGTTTGAATCCAGTCAGGGTTTCCATGACAACTCGCTCCTCGTCAATCCAACCATTCAGCGCCGCCGCCTTTACCATTGCATACTCACCAGAGACATTGTAAGCAGCTACAGGCAAATTGCTGGCTTCCTTAACGCGCCAAATAATATCCATGTAAGCCAAAGCTGGCTTAACCATCAGCATATCTGCACCTTCTGCTATATCTAAACCAATCTCTTTCAAGGCTTCGCGGGCGTTTCCGGGGTCCATTTGGTAAGTCCTGCGATCGCCAAATTGCGGCGAAGAATCTGCAGCATCGCGAAAGGGTCCATAGTAAGCCGAGGCGTACTTAGCCGCGTAAGACATAATCGGCGTATCTTGATACCCCGCCGCATCCAAAGCGCTGCGAATTGCTTGCACAAATCCATCCATCATCCCAGAAGGGGCAATAATATCTGCGCCCGCCTTGGCTTGAGAAACGGCAGTTTTTCCTAACAATTCCAGCGTCGGATCGTTTAAAACTTTTCCAGTTAAGTCGCCTACTTGCAAGTAGCCACAGTGTCCGTGAGTAGTGTACTCGCACAGACAAGTATCCGCAATTACTAATAAATCGGGAACGGCGGCTTTAACTGCTGTAGCAGCTTTTTGGACAATGCCACAATCGTGCCAAGCGCCTGTTGCATCAGTGTCTTTATCTTCCGGGATGCCAAATAAAATAATTCCGGGAATGCCCAGATCGTAAACTTCTTTGGCTTCCTCAACAATTTTATCTACCGATAGCTGGTAGACTCCGGGCATTGATTTAACTTCTTTAGCAACTCCCTCGCCAGGGACGGCGAACAAAGGATAAATTAAATCATTAGTATTTAAAACAGTTTCGCGCACCATGCGGCGCAATTGGGGATGAGTTCTTAAACGGCGAGGGCGATGATTTGGGAACATAGCTTTTCTTAAAAAGTAAAAAAATAAACGGCGTGCCTAGGCGTTACGCCAATATCTATGCTTATCTTTGAAGTATAGTACGCCCGATACTCTAGTTTTCGGTTGCCCAGCCCAAGAAGTTTACAATTAATTTGGCGATCGCCTAAATACTAATTTTATTTAATAAAACTATGGCAAGCAGCGATTTATTTGATTCGCACCTCAATCTAACTACTCCTAAGCTGACACTTTTAACTATGTTCCGGCTGGGCTTGTTCCAGATGGGATTGGGGATTATGGCAGTCCTCACCTTGGGCGTACTCAATCGGGTGATGATTGACGAACTAAAAGTACCCGCTCTCGTGGCGGCGGGAGCGATCGCTATGCACCAATTTATTGCTCCGGCGCGAGTGTGGTTTGGGCAAATGTCCGATTCTAAGCCTTTGTATGGCTATCATCGTACTGGTTATGTGTGGACGGGAGCGGTATTATTTGCGATCGCATCTTTCCTCGCAGTACAGGTAATTTGGCAACTTGGCTCAAGTTTGCGATCGGGCTGGACAATGCAAACCTACGGCTTAGTAGGACTATTAGGGTTAATTTTTGCTATTTATGGTTTAGCAATTAGTGCAAGTTCTACTCCTTTTGCGGCGCTACTGGTAGATGTTTCCGAGGAAGATAATCGCTCGAAGCTAGTAGGAATTGTTTGGTCGATGCTGATGGTGGGTATCATTGTCGGCGCAATTATTAGCAGCAGCTTATTGAAGCAAATTGCTCTAGATGCACCGTTAGAATTGTTGCAATCTTCTATAAATCGGCTGTTTTTAATTGTTCCTGCCGCCGTTGTGGGATTAGCTTTTATCGCTACGGTAGGTGTAGAGAAAAAGTATTCTCAGTACGCAGTGC
Organism: Aliterella sp. E5.1; assembly: GCF_057473825.1. Lineage (NCBI taxonomy): Bacteria > Bacillati > Cyanobacteriota > Cyanophyceae > Chroococcidiopsidales > Aliterellaceae > Aliterella > Aliterella sp. E5.1. The sequence goes on along the minus strand of NZ_JBYCCV010000021.1, from coordinate 16,986 downwards.
GATCGCAGCTAGTAAACCGAGAAGATAGTATTACTCTCGGCAAAGCGCTACGAGTTTTGACGGCTAACCGTCAAACAGGGATATTTTTTACTTTTCTGCTGGTAATGACCATTAGCTTATTTATGCAGGAAGCTGTATTAGAACCCTACGGTGGTGAGGTTTTTGGCATGACGATCGCTCAAACTACAAAATTAAACGCTTTTTGGGGTACAGGTACGCTGTTAGGCATGAGTACGACGGGCTTTTTAATTGTGCCGCGTTTGGGTAAACAAAAAACGGCTCAAATTGGTTGTATTGCTGTAGCGGCAACTTTTGGGTTGATAATTTTAGCGGGTTTAACGGCTAATCCCCAGATGCTTCACGGTGCGCTATTAATATTTGGCTTGGCTTCTGGCGTAACTACCACAGGCGCGATTAGCTTAATGTTAGATCTAACGGCGGCGGAAACGGCGGGTACTTTTATCGGTGCTTGGGGTTTGTCGCAAGCAATGGCGCGGGGGATTGCAACTGTGACTGGCGGTGCGGTGTTGCAATTAGGTAAATCAATATTTACTGCACCAGTGTTATCTTATGGCTTAGTATTTGGGTTGCAAGCGGTGGGAATGCTACTTGCTGTAGTGTGTCTGCGGCGCGTTAATGTGGCAGAATTTCAAACAAAGACAAGAAGCGCGATCGCATCGGTTTTAAAAGGTGAATTAGATTGAATACAGATTTTTGGCAGCAAGTTTTTGATTTTGCCCAAGCTACCGCGCGTAGAGTAGGGGAACAGTTACTTAAAGATTTTGGGCAAGTTTCCGCCGATGAAAAAGCCGATGGTAGCTTAGTTACACGCTCAGATAAATGGGCAGACTTAGAAATTCAAAATGCGATCGCATCTCATTTTCCCACTCACGGCATTTTAACGGAAGAAGGATCGCATACTTTCCCCGATACCGAATGGTGTTGGATTATCGATCCTGTAGATGGTACTACCAATTTTGCTAGGGGTATTCCGATTTGGGGCATTTCTCTCGGCTTACTATATCGAGGTACTCCGGTTTTTGGTTACGTCTATTTTCCGCCGATTAATCAAGCTTTTCACGGCTATTGGTGCGACGATTTTGAACTATCTCCACCACCTAAAGGCGCTTTTTGTAATGGATTATCTATCCACTCTAGCTCGGAACAACTAACGGGCAATCACTTTTTTAGCATCTGTACTCGCACTTTGCAAAGCTTCCCAATCAAAGGCTTTCCTGCCAAAATTCGAATGCTGGGGGTTGCAAGTTACAATCTACTTACTGTTGCTAATGCGGCTACTCTTGGCGCTGTAGAGTCTACGCCCAAAATTTGGGATATTGCGGCGGTTTGGGTGATTGCTCAAGCGGCGGGTTGCAATTGGGTGTCGTTAAATCCTCGACCAATGTTTCCTCTAACTCCTGGCAAAGATTACGGTAGTTTTTCTTTCCCGACTCTCCTTGTCAGTCGCCCCGATTTATTACCTATTTTTCAACCTTTCGTAAACTTAATAAAACTTTAATAAAAAATCGCTTTTTTTCAGGGTTTTTCTTGACTTTTACCTTGCTTTATTTTAAAATAATCTTATAATTGAGATATTAAAAAAAATTTTTGTCGCTGCATAGATTTCAATTATAAAATATTTTAACCAGAAGTCAAGCTTTTAGCAAGCACTTTAAACCTTTCTTTACAATGCGATCACTCACAAAAACTTAATTGCTTTCTTGCCAAAAAACGAAGTCAGAAATAGGCGTATTACTAGCACCTTTTTGATCTAAATCGTTGCTGAGTAATATCGAACGTTGAGTAAGCCGCAAGTTTTTCAATCGTCGCGCTACGCGGCTAGGAATACCGTAGTTATAGACAATATGTCCTTGTCCAACTAAAACCACAACTTGGTAGCCTGGATGAGTTTGAATGAACTTAGCAATTCCTTCCGCCATAGTTTCATCCCATAATACTTGTGCTTGAAAAAACCGCTCAAAATCGGGACTATTACCCTTAGCATCGGCTTGGTGTTGCTGAAAAATACCCAGCATTAGCTGACGATACTCAGGATTATCTGTACGAATTTCTGCAAGAGGAGGAATAAACTTACTTTGTGGGGTGAGACTATCTAAACCATTTTTGGCAACTAGGCGCGTAATCTCTGTGGGCGTATTTAAAGCTAAAACTGGCAACTTTTTGGCTTTGGCAAATTGAACAATTGGAGCGTAGTATTGCCAAGGATAACCCCAGCGCTGTTTATATTCGCTTTTTTCTAGCAATTCTTGCTCGTCAATCTTTCCTGCTAGATAATCATTTACAACACCTTGATAAGGACGCTGGAACATTTCTAAAGCGATCGCAAGCTTGCTATTTTTCTTCTGTAATTGCCCAATAATCTCTAGTTGCAGCCGATGATCTTCTGCGCTGTCGTGAGTTTCGCCTAAGTAAACAATTTTTGCTGGTGCTAATTGCGCTGTAAGTTGCGATCGCGTAATTATCCGCTTTTTGGAGCCTATACACTCTTTAAAATTGCCAATCGAACCCGCACCGCTTATAGCGGTAACTTGTGGTGGTAAGACTATTTGCGGACGACAATCATTTACTGCTTGCGTGTAAGCAGGTACAGCAACCAACCAAATGGCGATCGCCGAAATAGCAAATAATGGCAACAGAAACAGACGCTTAGTAAACAGTTTCATCCTCTTTGCGCCAAGCTGGATCGACAATGCAGATAAATACCAGCGCTTCGTCGCCGCAATTATAGATAAATTGCTTTGCATTGGGGGGAATGTACACCGCATCCCCCGCTACAACAATTTGAACTTCCGAATCGATGTGCATTTCTCCTTTACCACTGAGGATGTAGTAAACCTCCGATGTAGTTAAGGAATGAGGCTGGGAAGTTTTGCCTACAGGTAGCGTCGCATGAGCCAAACTGTAGCGCAAAGCAATCGCCTGTTTATCGGGGTGTAGCAACTCCCGCAACAAGGTATTGTCCCCAGCCACAAATTCATCGCAATCTAGAAGTTTTTGAATCAGCATTTGATAATTACAAGTTTAGTAGAGCATCGGATTCGTTTTTGGCTGATAATCCATGCAGGAAATCGCATCCTCGGTATTAGCGATTGAAGGCTGTACGGTGCATTTTAAACGGTAGTCATTAGTGAAAAACTGACAACCCGAGCAAGGAATTTGGTGCATTTTCTGCGTAGTAGTGGCACTATCTTGAATAGCATTCCACAAAGTCCAACAGAACAGAAAAGTTAAAGACCAAGCAGACAAAAAACAAATCGGCATTAGCATCGGCTGGACGAAATGGATTAAGACTTGCAGCAGTTGAAACACGGTATTTTTAGGTAGACTAACAACTCGTTATTAGCCATGTTAATGTATTTCATCAGTTAAGTTGATACATCCATGTACAGAAGATTTATTAGTCGGCTTAAGCCGACTTTAGCTATAAGCAAGTGGGTTTTAACCCTAGGCGAGTTAGGATGATTTTCAAACAAATCAATGGGGCATATCTAGATTTTTTGCAAGAAGATTAATCTGTCTGCACAAACTTAAACCCCTGCATGACCTAACGCGATCCCTGTAAGCAGCATTCCCAAAACTAAAAAAGGTTGAGCGCTGGCTTGATACTTGACATCGTTATTAAGAGGATCGGGAAGAAAATAAATCTTTTGGAAAACTATTTGCGGCACAATTAGCAATAAAACGATCGCACCATAAACGTTTTCATGCAGACTCAGCAAATAAGCGCCAATTCCGGCTTGAAATAAGTCAATCATGACAACACAAATCCAAGCTGCGGTATTGACTCCAAACATAACGGGGAGAGACTGCAAACCAAATTGGCGATCGCCCTCTACACTTTTGAAGTCATTAACTACGGCAATTCCCAACCCTGCCATACTGTAAATGAGCGTTAAAATCACAATTGTCCAATTGAGATCGCCAAATAAAGCATGACCCGTACACCAAGGTAAAGCAATATAACTTGCACCCAAAGCATAACCGCTCAACCAACCATTGCGCTTGAGTTTGAGAGGTGGCGCGCCGTAAATATATGCCAAAAATGAGCCGCCAAGAGCGAGGGCGGTAATGGTGGGAAATTGATGATCTGCCCATTTATCGAGGATAAAAGCGATCGCAATTCCCGATAATAACAACACCAAAATTTGGGTAATTACTTGCGGTGTCGTGATTGCACCAGAAGGAATCGGGCGATAGGGTTCGTTTATTGCGTCAATATCGCGATCGGAGTAATCGTTGACTGTTTGGGTATAACCAGTTAGTAAGGGACCTGCTAGCAACATACAAGTGGCTACTTTTAGCACGTTCTCTAGCGACCAAGTAAAGTTACCCGAAGACGCTGTACCGCATAGTACACCCCAAATTAACGGAATCCAGGTAATCGGCTTTGTTAACTGCAAGCGGATTTTCCAAATGGATGTTTCCCCGCTAGAAGCCCCTTTCATTCCTAACATTTGCCGAGTTTTGCCAGAGCGATCGCTCACTAACGGCGCATCGGTACTTGGTTGCACATCCACAGGTGTTTTAGTCTCAGGTTCGAGAAATTCTAATTGTTCTGAATTAGCTTCAGGAAACGATTGAGTTTGTTCAGACATAATTTTTTAAGTAGATTTATAGCCCATACTTGTTAGTGCAGGCAATTCCCTAATTTAATGGTAGTAGCGTAATTATTAGTTCGGGGCAGAAACTTAAGCTCTACCCCTATATTGCTCTAATTAAAACGAAATTATCAAGTAACCCTGCTGAAATTTTGCCCCAGTTACAGTTCTACCACTCAATCCGGGTGGTAAAAATATATTACGCCGTTGATCGCCAGCTTCGATCGTTACTTCAGGTCCTGATTGAGTAAGTTTTACTTGCTTTTTATCAAATCCCGGCAAAAATAGCCGCACTTGACGATTTGCGACATCAAACTCAATTGGCTTCGGAACCATTGGTGTTTGCGTAAAATCAGGCAAGGCATCAATTAACGGTTGCCAACTACCTACTGGGCTGCTAGGAATAGCGCTAATAGTCAAAGGATCGAATTCCTCGGTTGTCGGTGTACTATCCGTTTGGTTAAATAATACGCCGCCAACATTTAACCCAACTTGCTGGGCGCTACCCCACAAATAAGTAGCAGTTGCGATCGCCATTGGATTATCTGTCGTAACCAAATAAGCGATCAGGCGTTTGGGGTCAGCTAAAGCAGCTTTACCTTGTTCTAAAATATTTGTAGCTTGGCTCGTAGGCGCGGCGAAATTATCCCCCGTCCAACCCACATTAAACACCGTCGCAATCAAAGGTTGAAGAAAAGGCGAAACTGTTTTAACTAAGTCCGATTCGGTAATCAACTTACCAAAGCGACGGCTATACCAGCTAAGACTTTCGGGCATTCCCAACATTCGCAACGTTGTACTATCGCCACTGCCGTCATAAACGATCGTATCGTACTTGCCGCTAGCATCGTACTCACGCAGCGCGTTGAGTTCTAGGGCTTTATCCATTCCTGGCAATACTACCAATTCTTGCCCGTAAACATCTTTAATTACTGGTGTCCGCAGGTATTGGGCTTCTAGCTTTTTTACTTCTTCCCAGTTGCGTTCTAACAGCGCTGAGGCTTTAAACTGTACCGCGTCGAGGTTCGGAGCTATTTGCTGAACTTCAGACGTTACCGGGGTTTCTAGCAGCAATTCTAGAGCTATACCTGTATCTTGCAGCGCCAAAAGTACGCGCTTACCGTGGCTTGCTAATTTCTTCGCCGCAGCGATCGCAATTGTTGTGCGACCACTGCCGCCTTTACCCAAAAAGGTTAATATGAGTGACATTGCGGTTCTTTGTGGTTAAGTCTATCTAAAAGGGTAATTCTTCAACGGATAGTTGAGGCTACCCACTAAGAGATACCCTCAACTTTGTTATTACTACACCGCTCTTAATTCGTCTTCAAAAAACCAGGTAGCAAATTCGTCTTTAAACTGAACCACTACGCCTAAGTTCATACCGTCTAGAACTTTGAAGCCTTTAACAATCCCAACTTCTCCTAGGCGTTTTACAACCGTCGCTGGTACTCGATCTCGGAGACGGCAAACTTTTACTTGTTGTCCTATTTCCATGCCCACTTAAAATAATGTAATAAACCATTCCCCAGTGTAGCGGAATCCGCGTTCTTCTACTTAATCGCGAGCTATATCTGATTTAGCAGCCTCATATTGTATAATTTTCAAAACTAATAGATAAAGTAAAGCTCGTTAGGAATTATTCGTTAGCGATCACTATTATCGAAGGGAATATAAACAATCGATTGGCTTCATGCAAAAAAAATGAGGTGTGCGATCGAGAGAGTAAGGAAGTGAAACTTGTTATCAACTGTACGCTCTGTAGCGCGAAAAGCAGCTAAATTAAGGCGATTTCTGCCATTTGAAGAAAAATTCTGGGCGAAATACGATCTGCTGAGGACGCTAGTACGACGAGATTTAGAAGCGCGATATAAAGGCTCTGTCTTGGGTAATTTGTGGCCCCTATTAAATCAGTTATCGCAATTATTGATTTATACTTATGTATTCTCAATTGTGCTAAAGGTCAAGTTAAGTCTAAGAGGATTACCAGAAAATAATTTAACCTTTGGATTGTGGCTTTTTGCAGGTTTGCTCCCCTGGATTGCTTTTTCAAGTGGTTTAACTCAAGCAGCAAATTCAGTTGTTGGACAACCCAATTTAGTTAAGAAAGTAGTTTTTCCACTTGCTTTATTGCCATTAGTGACAATTTTTTCAGCGTTTATTGAAAGTTCTTTTGGTTTGATGGCGTTGATTTTATTAGTGGCAGTTACTACTCACACTCTACATCCAAGTTTGGCACTTCTGCCGTTGGTATGGATAACGCAATTGTTACTAACCGCTGGGTTAGGTTATTTGACGGCGGGACTTACCGTGTTTTTACGCGATATTCCCCAGACATTAAGTGTCGTTTTAAATCTTTGGTTATATTTAACTCCAATTGTTTATCCAGCTTCAGCAATTCCTGAAGCATGGCGAACTTGGATATTTTGGTTGAATCCAATGACAGCTATAGCAGAAGTTTACCGCGACCTAATATTAGTAGGAGAAGTTAAGCATTGGGGCGAATGGGGAGTAACTTTTTTAGTATCTGCGATCGTTTTCTGTGGCGGTTTTTGGGTATATAAAAAATTACGCCCAGCTTTTGCAGATGTATTGTAGTTGCTTATAATTAACGGCAGAGTAATGAATGAAATTGCAATTTCTCTAAAAGATGTCTCGAAATGTTACAGGCGCTATGACAGACCAACAGATAGACTTAGAGAAATTTTGTTGCCAGGTAAAAATCGCGCTCAAGAGTTTTGGGCATTGCGAGATATTAGCTTAGAAATACTCAAAGGAGATACTGTAGGTATCATCGGTCAAAATGGTTCTGGTAAAAGCACGCTATTACAAATTATTGCTGGAACTTTAACACCAACTAGTGGTGAAGTAACTGTTAATGGACGAGTTTCAGCATTATTAGAGCTTGGTAGCGGTTTTAATCCAGAATTTACTGGACGGCAAAATGTATTTTTTAACGGGCAAATATTAGGATTAAGCCAAGAAGAGATTGAAACTAAATTTGATGAAATTGCTGCTTTTGCTGAAATAGGAGAATTCATTGAGCAGCCAGTCAAAACTTACTCTAGCGGTATGGTAGTAAGGTTGGCATTTGCCGTTATTGCTAATACTGAACCAAGCGTTTTGATTGTAGATGAAGCTTTGGCTGTCGGAGATGCTAAATTTCAGGCACGTTGCATGAAGCGTATTCGCCGGATGAAAGAACAAGGCGTAACTATTTTATTTGTCTCTCATGATTCTTCCAGTGTCAAAATGTTATGTAAAACTGCGGTGCTAATAAATCGCGGAAGAATATTGGAGGTAGGGAACCCCAAAGAAGTTGTTAATCATTATATTGCTTTATTAAGTTCCGAGCGCCCTGAAATTACAGATGAAAAAATAAGAGCAGATGAAAATCAAGATGATTTCCTTGTCGATGAGGAATCAAAAAACTCTCTGCACAGACACGGAAATCAACTTGCTGTGATTAATAGCGTTAAAATTACAGACTCAAATAACAAAGAAATCAAAAATGTAGGAACAGGTTCGACTTTTCAGGTTATAGCTTGTTTAGAAGCAAAAGCAGAATTGTCAGATTTAGTTGTAGGAATTTCTATAAGAAACTTAATGGGTTTGGTAATTTATGGAACGAATACTTATTTAATGCAAGTCGAGCTACCAAAACTTAAATTGGGTCAACAATTAACTGTATATTTTCAAATTTCTTGCTATCTAAACAAGGGAGTTTATACCTTGACAACAGGTATTCACTCAGAAGAAGGTATCAGCTATGACTGGATAGATGAGCTAATTGTTTTTGAAGTAAATAATAGTATACTTTGTGAAGGAATAGTAGATTTACAATCTGCGATCAAAATTGGTGAATAAAAATGTTATGCAATAACTCAAGAAATATAAGTTAATTATGATTGAAGCTAATAATCCAGAAATTAATGTTAATGAATTAATGCAAAAGATCCGAGAGGAAGTGGCTAAACGCAACAATCAATCTCAGCCATCATTCTTTTCAAACTCCAAAACTGAACCATTAACAAAGAATTTGACGATTAATCATATTGATGCGTTGCTTAAAAATGCAGAAGCTAGAGCTTATATTCGTACTAAATGGCCCGATAAATTAAATCGATTTCCTTTTAATTTAAGCAAAGGAGTACAAAAACTAGCTTTAGAATTAATAAATTTTATGTTTAAGGATCAACGCGAAGTTAATCTAAATCTAATCAGTTCTTTAAAAGAATCTTTAACGCTCAATCGAGAGCTAACTACAGAAATAACAACTTTGCGATCGCAAATAGAAACTTTAGAAACCAAACTAGAAAAGAGTTTAGTTGATATAGATAGCCAAGTAGAAAGCGTTCGAGAGGAAAACGAACGTCTTAAGGTTATGGATAATCGCATCCAAGCGTTGGCTGAAAAGCTTAATATCATCGAGCCGCAAATAAGTGGTTGGACAACTGAGGTGCAAGAACACTGGGGAGTCCTAAAAAAACAAGTACAAGAAATAGACGATCGTCATATTAGAAACGACAGTTACCTCAAAAACGACCTAATTCAGCAAAAACGTTTGATTAATTTATTTATTGAACAGGCACAACAAAGATTGCCAGAACCGTTTAACTCGGAACAGTTACAAACTTTTGTTGAAGAAGGGAAACATTCACTCGATGCTTTTTATGTCGCATTTGAAGATCGGTTTCGAGGCAGCCGCGAAGGTATCCGCGCTAGATTAAAAGTGTACCTGCCCTCCCTTGAGGCAGCAAAGGTAGGTACAGCCGACTCTCCGATACTAGATGTGGGTTGTGGGCGTGGAGAGTGGCTGGAGTTACTAAGAGATTCGGGTTTTACAGCCAGAGGAATAGATATCAACAGAGTAATGCTAGAGCAATGTCACGCTCAAGGGCTTGAGGCGATCGAGTCAGATGTTATCGCTCATCTAAAATCTCTACCAGATTCTAGTCTAGGAGCCGTGACTGGTTTTCATATTATTGAACATTTGCCATTTTCTGATTTAATTAACCTAATTGATGAAACCTTCAGAGTCCTTAGCAAGGATGGTTTAGCAATATTTGAGTCACCGAACCCAGAAAACCTAATTGTTGGTGCGTGTAATTTTTACTCAGATCCTACTCATCGCAATCCACTATATCCGCTAACAATCCAGTTTTTATTTGAGCAAAGGGGATTTTTGGACGTACAATTATTGCGTCTTAGAGAACATAGACTTGAAGACCCACTGCAATTGATTGAATCAGACGATCCTATAGCGTCTAAACTGAATCCCTTAATTGAAATAGCCAAATTCAACTTCTATGCAGCCCCAGACTTTGCAGTGATTGCAAAAAAAGCTTAATGAGTGATATTCAAATTACCTTTGTAATTCCCTGGTACGGTTACTTTGCAGGGGGAGCAGAAGTAGCAGCGCGATCGCTAGCTGAACAATTAGTCAAAAGAGGATTTTTCGTTCAAGTTTTAACAACTTGTTGCCGCTCTCCTTTTGATAATTGGTGGCAAAATACTCTGCCGTCAGGTGTCGAGGACATCAACGGCATAATAGTGCGACGTTTTCCTGTCAACACTCAAGGCGAAGCGCTCTATCATGAAGCTAACTATCGACTTGTTTATGGGATGGAAATAGAGGAAAAACATCAGCGCCAATTTGTTGAAAATAGCATCAACAGTCAAGCACTAATCGATTATGCCTGCGCTCATACAGAAGGGCATCTGGTTATTGCTCTACCATATATTCAAGGTTTAACTTATTCCTTAGTTCAAGCTTTAGGTTACAAAGCAGGTATTATGCCTTGTCTACATGATGAGCGTCAACTTAAATGGATAACTACAGCAGAGATGTTTGCTCTCAGTCGGCAAATTTTCTTTTTGACCGAAGAAGAAAAAACTTTAGCAATTAAACATTTTGGGCGCTTACTCGGTCGCAACCTCGTAGAAAGCCAATCAATTGGGGTTGGAGTGGAATTGCCCGATAATATTAAAAATTTACTCGACTGGAATAATACAACGCAAACAAAAGATATTAGGCTTCAATATCAACTTCCAAAAAATTATTTTGTGTACGTTGGACGAAAAGATGTTGGCAAAAATATTGTAGCTTTAATCGATTACTTCAAAGAATATCGTGCTAACGAAAGCCAAAATAGCCTAGTCTTTTTAGGAGGTGGAGATCCTAATCTCGTACCAAAGGAAGATGGATTCATCGATTTAGGATTTTTGCCAGAAGAAGATAAATATGCGATCGTTGCCCAATCACAGGGATTAATTAACTTATCAAAAAATGAAAGCTTCTCTATAGTATTGATGGAAGCTTGGCTGTGCGAAATACCTGTTATCGTTCATCAAGAATGCCCAGTTACTACTAGACATTGTTTAGATAGCCAGGGAGGAATTCCTATTACCTCAAGTGAAGAGTTCCAAGCAGCTTTAAATATTTTAAAAAATAAAAATAGCAACAAAATATTAGCTAAACATGGCAATGATTACGTCCAGTCTAACTATTCTTGGGATTGTGTCATAGAGCGTTTTTTGAAAGGCGTGTATCAAAGATGAAATTTTTGATTGATGGGCAAACTTTATCTACACCAGAGATTAATCGTGGGATTGGCGTAGTTTTTCAGCGTGTTTTAGCAGAATTAGTCCTTAACGATATTAGTAAAGAGTGGTTTATTGCTATTCGCGATATTTCAGACTTGAGGTACTTAAGTTCAGAAGTACGAACTCGACTTGTACCTATTTTAGTTGGCGAAGCTTTGGCTCAAGATACTTATATTAAACAAACACAATCTTACAGTCAATTATTAAACAAAGTAGTAACTGAATTAGAAGTTGATGCTTACTGGATGCCCAATCCGTTAATGATGAATGTTGTTTTGCCAACAGACTTATGTAACGTTACTATCTTTGCAACTGTATATGATCTGATACCGCTATTAATGCCCAATCTCTATCTTGCTAAATGGTCAGAACCTATTAAAGTAGAGTACAAGCGGCGGATTGAAATACTTCCTATTTGGGCAGACAAATTAATATTTATTTCTGAAAGTGCTAAACGTGATTTTGAAAAAATAGAGCCTCGCGTCGCTAGTAAATCAGTAGCCATCCCTTTAGCAGTAGACCATACAAAATTCTGGTCATTACTCGCCCCTAAAAACAATTCTCAAGAGCCTTATATTTTATTTACTGGCGGTTTCGATCCCAGAAAAAATATGAATGCGGCTCTAGAAGCATTTGCATATCTAGTCAAAGACAAATCTCAAGAAGTTGCCAATCTTAAGTTTTATGTAATATGTGCCTGTGCTGATGAAGACAGACAAAACTATGAAAACTTAGCGGCTAAACTAGGCGTTTTAGATCGACTTGTACTCACAGGTTATGTAGACGAGGATAAACTAGTTTCTCTTTATCGTGGAGCTAGTGTCTTTTTCTTCCCCTCACGCTATGAAGGCTTCGGATTACCTGTATTAGAGGCTTTGGCTTGTGGATTACCCGTTGTTACTACAAAAGTTTCATCAATTCCAGAAATTGTAGGAGATTTAGCCTATTACTGTTCGTCCGACGATCCTAAAGATATGGCTACTGCTTTGAGAAAAGCGCTTGGCGATGGAATTAGCGGTCGTATCAGGCGACAAGAATATATCTCGCGCGCTAGAGAATTTACATGGGCTAAAACTGGTGCAAACTATTTTAGGGTATTTACTAATACGCTATGCAATGCGCATAATTCAAAACATCTAAATCGTTATAAAATTGCTTATGTATCGCCTTGGTTACCTCAGCGATCGGGTATAGCTAACTATAGCTATGAAATTGTTAGTTATCTCAAAGAGTATGTAGATATTACTCTTTATGTAGAAAGTTTTAAAGACTGTAGTCAGGATAGTTTTAACTTAGTAATTAAGAATCTTTCTGTATTACCGGAAGAAATAAAAAAATATGATTGTATTATTTACCACATCGGAAATAATATTAAATTCCATAAAGAAATTTATAAAATAGCATGGCAATATCCAGGTATTGTTGTACTTCACGAGTTTAATATTCATCCGTTTTTAGCAGAATCATTTTTAAATACCGAAAATGAATATTTATATGCAGATGCTTTAAAGAAGGGGTATCAAGAGCAAGGAGTAACAAGCTACAAAGATATAAAAGATAAAAGCATTCCTCCTGAAATATGGAAATTTCCTATGTCCCATGCTTTGGTAAAGCGAAGTCTTGCTATTATCGTTCATAGTCAGTGGGTAAAAAGTCAACTGCAAGAAAATAATAATGTTTTTGTTGTTCCTCATGGCTCTGTTGACAAGACATCGGTAAATGTAGATAGCGATTTAAGCGCGTTGAAAAAGCGATTTGGAATTTTAGATAATCATTTTTTAGTTTCTACTTTTGGTTTTGTTAATGTACTTAAACGCATACCTACTATTTTAGAAGCTATGAGTACGCTCATCGAGCGCGGCTACCCCATACAGTTTTTTATAGGTGGAGAGCTAATAGATTCATCACTAAAAATAGAAGAGAGAATTAAATCGTTAGGAATTGCAAACAATATCATCATCAGTGGTTATTTGAGCGATGAAGATTTCGAGCAGTGCATTAAAATGAGCGATATTGTTCTCAATCTCAGATACCCAAGCTTAGGAGAATCTTCTGGTGCATTAATGAAAGCATTGAGCTATGGTAAAGCTTGTATTGTGAGTAACTATCAACAATTTGCTGAATTATCAAATTCTGTCTGTTGGAAAGCAGACATAAATGATTTGGAAGTACCACAATTAATAGCTTATTTAGAAGAATTAATGCGTAATCCCGCAGCACGTAAGCAGCTAGGTAAAAATGCAGCTTTTTTTACCGCTAATTATTCTTCCTATGAAATGACAGCTAATTTATACGCCGAAATAATTAGCAGAATAATGCTAGATAATAAATTAAACAAACGAGAATCAGTAACTTTAAAGCTTCCCAAAGCAGTTGCTGTGAAGATTGAACAATTAAATTTTGAAATAATAGGCTCAAAATTTGATAAAAGCTTAATACAGCATATTAAAGTAAACAGTTCATACGAGCCACATTTACAAATATCTTTAATGAAATTTATATCCGATGGAGATGTATGCATAGACATAGGAGCAAATATAGGCGTACATAGTATATTAATGTCTAAGCTAGTAGGAGCATCTGGGCAAGTTTACTGCTATGAAGCATCTCCTAATAATCATTCTTATTTAAAGCAAAATCTCAAACTTAATAATTGTACCAATGTTAAGACAGAACAAGTGGGCTTGTGGGATGAACATACTGAACTAGAATTTTCCTATGTGGAGGAAGTTGCTGGATGTTCATTTTTTTCAACTACTGGAATTCGAGAGGGAGAAAAGCAAATTATTGCTTGTAAACCTCTTGATAGTCTGACATCAAATTATCCACCAAAGCAGCAAATATCAGCGATAAAAATTGATTGTGAAGGTGCTGAACTTCATGTATTAAGAGGTGCTATAAAAACAATTAAGAAGCATTTGCCAGTTATTTTTTTAGAAATCAATCCCGTTACTATCAAACGCTTTTTCTCAGCAAATTACCAAGAATTATACCAAATTATTAGTGATTTAGACTATTCAATGTATTGGCTTAAATTAGACAATAGTCTAAATAAATTGAAAGGGATTAACGATCTACAAGCAATATTCGACAATACAAACTTTCAATGGATAGATGTTGTTTGTCTTCCAAATAAGAGGAAGTTTGAATTGTAAAAAATAATGTTAAACCTAAAAATTAGTACGTTCAAAAGTAAATTTTTTGCTAGGCAATGCCAATATTTTAGCAATAAAAATAACTTTCGACTAAATTATATGATATAAAAAGCCTAAGAATTCACTTTATGCTAAAGTTTGTAGTTGATGCTACTCCAGTATCTCCAAAACCAAGTGGTGTTGGTTTGTATGTCAATAATCTAATTTCTTCCTTATTTCTACTACAAGAACAAGAAAAGTTTGAGTTAGGAGTTGTCTATCAACCAGGAATGAAAAAATGGTTGATGTGTGACTGGAGTGTTCCTGTGTCTCTTCAACAATATTCTCCAGTTCATCTGTTGCCAATTCCTGTAAGAATTTCTAATTTATTAATAGATAGTAATTTTCAACTATGTTTATCTTATTTTGAAAAATGCTTTGGATGTCCTAACTTACTTCATGGTACTAATTACACAGTGTATCCATGTAGAAAAAGTTTGAAAGTTATCAGTCTTTACGATCTAACTTTCATCAAATATCCTGACTATATTGATTCAGTAGTTCAAACTTATACAAATCGCGTTAAGCATTGTTTGCAATGGACCGATTTAGTTTTAACTATTTCAGAAAGCTCTAAAAAAGATATTGTCGAGTACTTAAATGTAGAACCAGAGAAAGTTTATGTTACGCCTCTAGCTAGTCGCTATGTTAACGATCGCTTAGATTGTGAATTAGGCGAACAACTAAAACAAGAAGTTAATTATAATTTCTCCCATCCTTATCTACTTTTTGTCAGCACTTTAGAGCCAAGAAAAAATATTACTACTCTAATTGCTGCCTTTAACTACTTAAAACAGAAGTATGAAATTAGTCATAATCTAGTTTTAATTGGTCAAAAAGGTTGGAAGTACGAACCAATATTTCAGGCGATCGCATCTTCCCCTTACCAAGACTTCATTCACCATTTAGACTACTTATCCGATGAATTAGTCGCCTTATTTTACTCAAAAGCCGACGTTTTTGTTTACCCTTCCTATTACGAAGGCTTTGGCTTACCCGTACTAGAAGCAATGACGTTAGGCGCTCCTGTAGTAACTTCTAACACCTCATCTTTACCTGAAGTTGCTGGAGATGCTGCCATTTTGGTCGATCCTAACGATGTTATCAGTTTAGCTGAAGCGATTTTGAATGTAATTAGCGATCGCAAGTTGCGTAACGAGCTAATTATTAAAGGCAAAGAGCGAGCAAAATTGTATTCTTGGGAAAGGACGGCTAAAGAAACTTTGAAAGCTTATCGGTCTTTGGTAGGCTAAAACTTGAGGAGAACTATTAAGTTATAGTTCTCCTCAAGTTTTATATTTGGTAGTGATTACTGTTGGCGGCGATTGTAATTTGAGCTTCTACCGTAAGAACTACGGGCTAAAATATTGAGATCGGCGCGAATATCCTGCCACTGCTGTCTTAAATTTTCGTTATTATTTCTGTTGTTATTTCTATGAATATTGCGACCTCTACCTCTGCTAAGAAGATTATCTATTTTAGCAGCGCGACTGAGGACTTCTCGAACATCTTCCCTAGAGAGAGTATCGTTGCGGGAATAGCGATCGCGCAGGCGTTTGGTAGAATTTCTAAAATCTTTGAGGTAATCGTTAATTTTATCTTCTCGGTTGGAGTCATTCAAACGACTGTTATCTAGAGAGCGATCGACACTTTTTTAAAAATCACGAGTATTTGCCTCTAGTCGATTTAACAAATTTCTTACTTCAGATTCCGCGCAAGCGATTTAAGCGGGTTTGCGCTAACAAGGTTGTTGCGCTTGTAGTTAAGTAATCACCTTTACTTACAGAGGCTTCATGAGCTTCGGCTGTTGCCATAAATTGCACTGCACCACAGAAAGCCAAAGAAACTAAGAGTGCTTTTATTTTTAAGTAGGGTTTCATAGCTAATTACACAATGTATCTAACTAATTTGGATGATTTGTTTATACAATTAGTTCCCCTTTTCACCAAAAAGTTATCTAAATAAATTTGCTATTAATTTATTTTCTCCACTGCCATAAAGCATAATTATTTGACTGATAATTGTAATGTTCAAATATATAACTAAGAGTTTTTCAATGAGTCGGGGACAAATTGGTGTGACATTGTGGTTTACAGGCTTAAGTGGTGCAGGTAAAACTACAATTAGTCAAGCAGTAGAAAAAGAACTGCGATCGCGCCGAGTTATAAAGTTGAAACTTTGGATGGAGACGTAGTACGCCAAAACTTGACTAAAGGCTTAGAACTTAGTCGAGAAGACGACAATGAAAATATCTGGCGCATTGGGTTTGTTGCCAACTTATTGCCTAGCAATCAGGTAATTGTTTTAGCTTACAGAGAAATTCGCAATGAAATCCGCCAGTGCATCGGCAACTTTATTGAGGTGTATGTTAATGCCCCTTTGGAAGTATGCGAACAAAGAGATGTCAAAGGGTTATATACAAAAGCTCGTTCAGGAATAACTAATACCAATTCTTTATGAAGCTGCGCTAAATAAAGCTTCAAGGATGAAATTGTAAGAAGTGAGAGAAGCAATCGTCTCAGGAGTGATGGCAAGGAGTGCATCAGTTAACTTCTGCTGTAGTTGTGGGA